>VFKJ01000613.1 GCA_009885595.1 Myxococcales bacterium
CTCCTTCACGTGGGCTTCCGTCTTCAGCACCGCCTCGATCACCTTGGGCACCCCGGAGAGCGCGGTGAGGTGTTCCTGCGCCTGCGCCTGGCTCAGCGTTCCGCGCAGCCGCCCCAGCTTGATCGCCAGCAGGTAGAGGCCGACCAGCTGGGTGGTGAAGGCCTTGGTCGAGGCGACGCCGATCTCCGGGCCTGCGTTGGTGAGCACGGTGAAGTCGGCCTCGCGGGTCATCGCCGAGCCCACCACGTTGCACAGCGTCATGGTGGTGGCGCCGCGCAGCTTGGCCTCGCGCATGGCCGCCAGGGTGTCGAGCGTCTCACCGGACTGGCTGATCGCCACCGCCAGCTGCGATTTTGTGACGATCGGATCGCGGTAGCGGAACTCGCTGGCGAGCTCGACCTCGACGGGAATGCGCGCGAGCGACTCGATCATCCACTTGCCGGCGAGCCCGGAGTGCCACGAGGTGCCGCAGGCGAGGATCCACACCCGGTCCATCGCCTTGATCTGCGCCTCGGAGAACGGCCACCCGTCGAAGTGCACGTCCCCTTCTGACCGGAGAATGCGGCCGCGCAGGGTGTCCGCCACCGCGCGGGACTGCTCGCAGATCTCCTTGTGCATGAAGTGCTTGTGGCCGTTCTTCTCGGCCATGCCCGGGGTCCAGTCGATGCGGGTCACCTTGCGCTTGATCGCCGCGCCGCTGCGATCGCTCAGCTCGATGCCGCCCTTCGTCACCACCGCGAGATCGCCGTCTTCCATGAAGACCACGTCGCGGGTGTGCTCGAGCAGCGCCGCCACGTCAGAGGCGACGAAGTTCTGTCCCTCGGAATAGCCGAGCACCATCGGCTGCGCCTCGCGCGTGCAGACGATCTTGGTGGGCTCGGCGTCGCTGATCGCCACCAGCGCGTAGGTGCCCTTGATCTGCGCCACCGCCGCGCGCACCGCGTCCACGAAGGGCTTGCCCTG
This sequence comes from Myxococcales bacterium, assembly GCA_009885595.1. Lineage (GTDB taxonomy): Bacteria > Myxococcota > Myxococcia > Myxococcales > Myxococcaceae > Archangium_A. The sequence goes on from VFKJ01000613.1 coordinate 964, forward strand.
CTGCTGCGCGGCGTGAATCAGGTGCGCGAACACCTCCGAGTCGGTCTCGGAGGCGAACACGTGGCCCTTCGCCTTGAGCGCCGCCTTGAGCGCGAGGTGGTTCTCGATGATGCCGTTGTGCACCACCGACACGCCCTCGAAGGTGTGCGGGTGCGCGTTCTCGTCGCTGGGCCGGCCGTGGGTGGCCCAGCGGGTGTGCCCGATGCCGAGGGTGCCCTTGGGCATCTCGACGGCGATCTTCCCCTCGAGGTTCTTCAGCTTGCCGGTGGCGCGCACCACGGTGAGCCTGGCGCCGTCGAGCACCGCCACGCCCGCCGAGTCATAGCCGCGGTACTCGAGCCGCTTGAGTCCACCGACCAGCACCGGCCCCGCCTGCAGCTCACCCACGTAGCCAACGATCCCGCACATGTTCGTCCTCTTTCTTCAGTCCTGCTTGAGGCCGGCGAGCACCTTGCGGCGTCGTTCGGCCCAACCTTCTTTAATCGTCTGGGGCGTGCGCGAAATCGACAACGCTCCGGCGGGGACATCCTCAGTAATGGTCGAGCCAGCCCCGATAAATGCACCGTCACCGATTCGTACCGGCGCTACCAGCTGCGTGTCGGACCCCACGAACACGTTCGCGCCCAGCACCGTCTGGTGCTTGCTCACGCCGTCGTAGTTGCAGGTGATGGTGCCCGCGCCGATGTTCACTTCGCGCCCGATAGTGGCATCGCCCACATAACTCAGA
>VFKJ01000287.1 GCA_009885595.1 Myxococcales bacterium
CATGTCCCGTAGAGTGCCAGAACGAAACATTTCCGTGGCGCCCGCAACTCATGGCTCAGGCAACTTTGAACGATGCTCGATTCACCCCGCCTGCCGTCGTCCGCCAGCGCGCTGGCGGTGGCGACGCTTCTTTATCGTAGTTCTTCGATGACCTTGGCTCAGGGGCCGTAGGACCAGGCGGGCCTGCGGTGCTCATTCGCCCGCAGCCACCCGCCCTCGAGGGTGTCCTCGACGCGCAGCCCCGCCGCCTTCAGGGTGCGGAGCGCCTCTTCGTAAGCGCCGGCTGGCGGATCGCGGAAGGCGGTCGCATCGGCCAGGCCCGCGAGCACCTTAGGCTCGTGGGCGGCGAGGAAGGCCTGCTTGAGGGCGGCGCGCACCTCGGAGGGAAGCCGGGCCTGCGCGAAGAGTGGCTCGTTCGCGATGGGCGCCGTGCCTGCGAGGACCCGCACGCCTGCCTCGGGCCCTGCGTGTCCGGAGTAGGTCGCGCCGGCGGCCACTTTCCCCTCCTTCAACGCGGCCAGGACGGCGTCATGGCTCCCCAGCCACACCGGCTCGACGGCGACGCTCGCCTCGGCGAGCCGGGCGGCCGCCAGCAGGAAGCCCGTGACGGAGTACCGGTCGACGTACCCCACCCGCTGCCCGCGCAGGCCGACGAGCTCCGTCACCTGCGACTGGGCCGGCACCAGCAAGTCACCGGTCTGTGTTCCAGCCCCCCTCCGGAGCACCTGCGCCACGGGCTCGACCTCGAAGACACCCGCGCAGAAGAGGTAGTCGAAGAGCGGCAGCAACGCCGCGTCGGCCCGCCCGCTCTGAACCAGGTCGACGGCCGCGTCACTGGACTTCGCCAGCTCGATCTCGAGCTTGAGGCCGCTCGTCCGCTCCAGCTCGGCGCGCAGGCCGTCGGGCTGCGCGGGGGCGTGCTGCGGGCCGAACACGATGACCAGCGCGCGCCCCTTGCCCGGCACCGGCCTGCGGCAGCCGGCGGCGGTGAGCGCGCCCAGGCCACCGAGGACCACTCGCCTCGAGATCAGCCCCGAGGCGCTCATGTGGCCGTCTCCTCAGAGGCGAAGAGGCGCTTCTGCAGAAACGTCGCCACCGACACCAGGCCGATGAGCACCGGCACCTCGACCAGCGGTCCGATGACCGCCGCGAAGGCCTGGCCGCTGCCGATGCCGAAGGTGGCCACCGCGACCGCGATGGCCAGCTCGAAGTTGTTGGAGGCCGCGGTGAAGGACAGCGTCGCCGTCTGCGCGTAGGTGGCGCCGACCCGCTTCGACATGAAGAAGGACACCAGGAACATGATGACGAAATAGATGAACAGCGGCAGCGCGATGCGCAGCACGTCGAAGGGGAGCTGCAGCAGCGTCTCCCCCTTGAGCGAGAACATCACCACGATGGTGAAGAGCAGCGCCACCAGGGTCAGCGGCCCCACCCTGGGCAGGAAGCGCTGGGTGTACCACTCGTCTCCCTTCGCCCCGCGGAGCACCCGGCGGGTGAGGAAGCCCGCCACGAAGGGAAGCCCGAGGTAGAGCGCGACGCTCTTGGCGATCTCCACCATGGAGATGTCGATGACCGCGCCGTGCAGGCCGAGCGCGCGGGGCAGCACCTCGCCGAAGAGCCCTGCGTAGAGGGGAAAGAAGAGCACCTGGAAGATCGAGTTGAAGGCCACCAGCCCGGCGCAGTACTCGGAGTCGCCCTTCGCCAGCTCGTTCCACACCAGCACCATCGCGATGCAGCGCGCGAGCCCGATGAGGATGAGGCCCAGCATGTATTCCGGCTTGTCCCGCAGGAAGAGCACGGCCAGCGCGAACATCAGCAGCGGGCCCACCAACCAGTTCTGTACCAGCGAGAGCAACAGCACCCGGCGGTTCTTGAAGACGCGCGGGAGCTCCTCGTAACGGACCTTCGCCAGGGGCGGGTACATCATCACGATCAGGCCGACGGCGATCGGCAACGAGGTGGTGCCGATGCTCAGCGACTGGAGCGTGGTGGCGAAGCCGGGGGCGACGACGGAGAGCAGCACGCCCAGCCCCATCGCCAGAAAGATCCACAGGGTGAGATAGCGGTCGAGAAACGAGAGTTTTTTCATCGTAGTTCCACGATGGCTAGAGGGCACCGATCAAGGCCTTGAGCCGCCGGAGTACGCGCGGCTCGAGGCAGTAACAGGTTCGAGGCCCCGAGATTTCTCCGCGAATGAGCCCCGCGGCCTTCAGCACCTTGAGGTGCTGGGAGACGGTCGATTGCGCCAGCGGAAGCTCGTCGACCAGCTCGCCACACACGCAGCTTTCTCTCATCGCGAGCAGCCGGAGGATCTTCACGCGCGCGGGGTGACCGAGAGCCTTGGTGAGCTCGGCGAGCTCTTCGTCGGCCCCCTTGCCTTCGACGGGCCGGAGGTCGGGGCGCGCGTCGGCTGGAGGACAGGCGGCTCCCGTCTTGGGCTGCTTCATCGTCGAACGACGATTACCATGAGCGGGGAGAGGGCTTGAAGCATTTCACGCTTCTTCGAGTCGTAAGACAGACGCGCACAGCGGACAACTCCCGGGCGGATGCGCGACGCGCCCGCGATGGAGATCGAGCACGGCGCGCGAGACCTCGGCGAGCTGCCGGCGCACTTCCCTTCGCGCGCCCTTCACCCGCGCCACCTTGAGCGAGTCGTAGGCGGTGGTCTGGTGCCGCATCCACGCGATGACCGCGGCCTCGGCGCGTTGTCCGAGGGGAATGCGCTCGGTGCGCGCCACCGTGCCGCTGCCCACCGGCGTCGCGTGCTTCGCCACCGCCTTCGCCACCCTTCCTTCCAGCTCGCGGAACTGCGGCAGGAAACGAAGGAACGCCGTCACGCTCACCTCGAAGTCCACCTCGTACTGCGCCTGCTCTTCCTCTCTTCTCCTCACGTCAGCAGCGCGCCGCTTCGCGTAGGCGGGCGTGGCGCGCTCGGTCTCGAGGGCTGCCTTCGCCGCGGCGATGTTCTCCGCCGGCGCCCACACACCCTTGGAGAACGTCTTGCGGCCGACCTTCTCCACCACCGCCCAGCTCGGGCCCGCGGACTTCACGCGGCGGGTGAGCCCGGCATCACCCGGCGGCAGGCAGCTCCACTGAGGCGGAATCTGCAAGACGCGGCCATCGGGCGCGCGCACCTGGCGGGGATCTTTGGTGGGCGCGCAGATCAACGTCTCTGACATGGGCCGCCGAGTAGCACGGGTGAGGTCGGAGTCGAGCAGAGGCTCGTCGACAGCGCCCCGCCGGCGCGGCCGAGTGGCCCCGTGACGTCCGAGTCGAGCAGAGTAGGCTCGTCTCCGTGACCTGGGCCCTGTGGCTGCTGCTCGCCGCGTCGCCGGACGCCGGCACCGAGAACGATCGCCGCACCCGCGAGCTGATGCACACCGAGGTGACGATCGCGCTCCCGGCGGCCCTTCCGCTCGAGCTGCGCGACGAGGCCTTCGCCGAGGGCTTCGGCGTATTCGAGCGCATCGAGGCCGAGCTCAATGAATGGAAGCCCGACTCCGCGCTCGCGCGCATCAACGCGGGCGCGGGCAAGCCGGTGGAGGCGCCTGCGCTCGTGTGCGAGGTGGTGGCGCTCGCGCTCGACGGCGCCAGGCGCACCGGGGGCTTGTTCGATCCGACCTGGGCGGCGCTGCGCGGCGTGTGGAAGTTCGGCTCGGCGGAGGATGGGGTGGTGCCCACGAAGGAAGCGGTGGCCGCGCTCTGCCCGAAGGTGAAGTGGGAACAGGTGAAGCTGACCGCGCGCCCCGACGGCAGCTGCACCGTGAAGCTCGGCCTGCCCGGCATGCAGCTGGGGCTGGGGGGGCTGGTGAAAGGGTGGGGCGTGGACCGCGTGGTGGCGGCGCTCCGCAAGCGCGGCCTGAAGGACTTCTATGTGCAGGCGGGCGGCGATCTCTACGTGGGCGGCAAGAACGGCGGCCGACCGTGGCGCGTGGGCATTCGGGATCCTCGCGGGGCGAAGACGGCCACCTTCGCGCGCCTCGAGCTGTCCGACGCGGCGTTCTCCACCAGCGGAGACTACGAGCACTTCTTCCTCGAGGACGGCGTGCGCTACCACCACTTGATCGATCCCCGCACCTGCTGGCCTTCGCGCGCCTCGGTGTCCACCACGGTGCTCGCGAAGAGCGCGACCGACGCGGAGTTCCTCACCAAGGCCGCCTTCATCCTCGGCCCGAAGGAAGGGCAGAAGCTGGTGCGGCAGTTCGGCGCCGGGGCGGTGTGGGTGACCCTCGACGGCAAGGTGCACGCGACCGCGGGGCTGGAAAAGCAGCTCCTCGACGTGTGG
>VFKJ01000022.1 GCA_009885595.1 Myxococcales bacterium
AGCGCCGAGGTGTAGATGGGCGAGTGGTACGCCTGAACCTCTGCGAGCTGGGTGGCGGTGTAGAGCGGCTCCACGGAGCCGCCGAGCTTAGGACCCCGGAGGCACAGTGGTGCTGTTCTGCTCTTCTTCTGCGTTCGCTTCGGCCAGCAGCAGGTCCTTCATGCGCTGGAGGCTCTCGCGGGTCTGCTGCACGAAGGGGCTCGAGGCGCCGATGCGCTCGGCGGCTTCCAGGGTGCGCTCGTAGACCGTGATGGCCTTGCCGATCAGCACGCGGATCTTCTTGCGCAGCTCGGCCCGGTAGATCTCCTGCTCCGAGGGCCCCAGCTCGGCGGGCGCGGGCGCGTGGATCATGTGGTCGTACATGTTCTCGTAGAGCCCACCGATGCGATTGCCGGCGGCGGTGGCCCAGTACCCGTTGCCGACCCGAATCGCGCGCAGGTAATGGCCCTGTGACGAGAGCAACAGCTCGGACTTGTACTCGAGGTCTTCGGCGAGCTTCTCGGTGCTCTGGTTGCCGTCGAGTGCCACCGCCTCGTAGTGCAGCCGGAAGATCTCCCCGATGAAGAACTGCGCCTGGCCGGGGAAGTAGTCGTCGACCAGATCCTTGTCGGGCAGCGAGTTCCAGAAGGTGAGCACGCTGCGCAGGGTGGTCTCGGCCGCGTCTTTTTGACCGCTCTCTACCTCGCATACCCCCTGCTGCGTCCGCGCTTCGATGCGCTTGTCGGGGGACATGTCGGCGCGATCCGCGATCACCCGCAGCACCTCGATGGCGTCTGCGTATCGCTCGAGATGGTAGGCGCACTCGGCCACGCGAAACGCAGCGTCGAGCGCGTCACCGTTCCCCTTCGGGTCCGAGAGCACCGAGAAGCGCACCCAGGCGTCCTCCCACGCCTTGAGCTTCTCGAGCGCGAGCCCCGCGTTGTAGAGCGCGGGCCGGTAATGCTTCGACTTCGGGTGGAAGTCGCAGATGCGGCCGAAGTAGCGGGCGGCCTGGGTGTAGTTCTCGGCGGCGTAGAACGAGGTGCCCGCGGCGAAGAGCTCCTCCTCGTTGAGCTTCTCGAGCTCGAGATCTCCGGTGATGACCACCTCGTCGAACTTCACCTCCTGCCCGCGAGGGAAGGTGGCTCCCTTCGTGGTGACGCAACCGGTGGCCGCAACGGCGATCAGCAACAACCTGGTCAGGCGCATTCGCGTTCGTTCGCTTTCGAAGAGGGGACGGGGCCAGTGACACCAGCGTCACCGCGCCGGTTCCTCTTGCGGGAGCTTAATGGCCCTGCGCTGCCAGTTCGAGTTGGCGATCGCCCCACAGCCAGCGCGAGGTCTCGTACAGCCCGTTGAGGTCGTGCACGTCGAGATCGAAGCGTGGCACCAGCACCAGCGGCGTCGTCCCGCACGCTTCCCGAAGCTTCGCCACGCCCCGCGCGTCCTGCCGGGCCAGGTGGTCGTTTTCCTTGAGCGTCTGATCGAACTTCGCCTGCGTCGATGGAGGCAGACGTGCCACCTCGCCCCACAGCGCATCAGGCACCGGCCCGTGCACGCGATTCACCACGATCGCCGCGACCTTCATCTTGTTCTGCTGCAGCAGCGTGTGGAAGTAGATCGCCTCGTCGAGGCGCTCGGGCATGGGCCCCGTCACCAGCACGAAGCCGGTGGTCTCGGCCTCGAGCAGCGCGCGCGTCTGGTGGGCGCGCTCGCGGAAGCCCTCGTTCATGCCGCTGATGTTGAGCATGAAGTCGGCCAGCTGCTGCAGGGTCTCGGTGCCGGTGAAGCGGGCGATCGTCTTCGCCACGTAGCTGCCGCCGAGGTTGAAGAGCTTGAGCCCGAACTTTCCGGCGGCCATGGCCGGCGTCAGCAGCCACTTCGAGGCGTCGTTGTCGAGGAAGTCGAGGATGCGGTTGGGGGCGTCGAGGAAGTCGAGCGCGTGGGCGGTGGGCGGGGTGTCGAGGACGATCAGCGGGTAGTCCCGCTGCGTGCGCAGTTCCCACAGCTTCTCCATCGCCACGTATTCCTGGCTGCCGGCCAGCGCGCTGGAGAGCGATTGATAGAAGCGGTTGTTGAGGATCTTCTCGCGCTTGTCCGGCGGGGCGCGGCGCTCGATGAGCTCGTCCCAGGTGCGCTTCATGTCGAGCATCATCGCGTACATGGGCGCCCGCGGCGCGAGGCCCGCCTGGGCGAAGGTCCCGGTGGAGATCTGCGTCTCGGCGTTGCCCAGCGCCTGCAGCCCCAGGGCGTTGGCGAGCCGCCGCGCGGGATCGATGGTGCACACCAGGGAGCCCTGGCCTTCCATCGCCGCGCGCAAGGCCAGCGCCGCGGCGACCGTGGTCTTGCCCACGCCCCCGCTGCCCACGGTGATGAGCACGTCACACGATTCCAGGGCCGCGCGAATGGGGTTCTTCACTTCGCCGCTCCCAGCCGCGCCGCGACCTGTTCCACGGCCTGGCGGCCAAACTCAGGCGTGAACATGCGCGGCACCGTCACCACCTTGAGCCCCAGGGTCTGCAGCCGCTCGAGGCACGCGGCCGAGAGGTCGGAGCGCGCCATGTGGTGTCGCGCGGTCTGCTTGAGCCCCTCGGGGAGCGTCTCGGGCACGTCGGCCGGAGTGAAGCGCGGCGCGATGAACCCGTTGAGCACCACCAGCGCGGACTGCATCTTCACCCTCGAGGCGAGCGCGGCGTGCAGCTCGAGGGTCTCGTTGACGGGCAGCTCTTCGGGCAGCGAGACCAGCACCACGCCGGTGGTCTTGGGGTCGACCAGGAGATCCCTCATCCAGGTGGCGTCCGTGCTCATCGCCCCGGGAGGCACGGTGTCGACGATCACCTGCGGCACCGAGAAGAAGGTGATGGCGTGGCCCGTCGCGGGCGCGTCGATGATGATTCGATCGAAGCGCCACCGGCCGTCCGGGCGCTTTTCCCGCAGGTGAAAGAGGATCTTCCCCAGCAGCACCAGCTCCTGCAGCGAGGGGATGAAGCGCAGGAAGTAGCGCACCACCCGGTTCTCGAAGACCGCGCTGTAGATGCTCTCGAACTTGAGCATCATGAGGGCGTACTCGCGCATCGCTTCCTGGGGGCGCACGTTGACGGCCCAGAGGTTCTCGTCGAGCGCGGTGACCTCGGGGCCCACCTCCGGACGGCCCAGCAGTTGGCTGATGCGCTCCTTGGCGTTGACCTCGCAGACCAGCGTGCGCAGGCCCTCGCGGGCGCTCTGCATCGCCAGCGCAGCGGCGAGCGTCGACTTACCGACGCCCCCCTTGCCAGTCACTACGACGAGACGCTTGTCGGCGAGTTCTTCGACCACGGCTGAAAGTCACATTGACATGGTGGAGCGTGGAACGCAGCATCCGCGGCCATGCTGAAAGACAACCCGATGATGAAGAAGCTCGTGGCGACCGGTGAGGAGCGCATCGGCAAGCTGGTGCAGCAGCTCATGTCGAACGAGAAGTTCGTCGCTGGGGTCCAGACCATCGTGTCGCGGGGGCTCTCGGCCAAGGGCACGGTCGACAAGAGCATTCGCAGCGCGCTCTCGGCGATGAACCTGCCTTCCACGGCAGACCTCGAGACGCTCCGCGAGAAGATCGACGAGGTCGAGAAGCTCCTCGGCACGCTCGAAGGCAAGATCGACCAGCTCGCCGACAAGAAGAAGTAGCGCAGGGCCGCGATGGCTCGACGAATCGCCTTCATCAACGAGAAGGGCGGGGTGGGCAAGACCACCCTCGCCGTGAACGTGGCGGCCTTCTTCGCCGGCAAGCGGCGGCAGAAGGTGCTGCTGGTCGATCTCGACACCCAGGGGCACGCGGCCAAGACGCTCGGCGTCGACGTGCGCGCGGGCGGGCTGACGGTGTTCGATCTCCTCACCAACCCCGCCGTCGGGCTCAACCAGGTGATCCGGCCCACCGCGGTGGAGAACCTCTGGCTGGTGCCCTCGTGGAAGGAGATGGCCGAGTTCCCCACCCGGGCGGCCGCCGACCCCGAGCGGGCGAAGCTGCTCTCGAAGGTGCTCGCGCCCGCCGACGAGCTCTACGACGTCATCATCTTCGACGCCCCTCCGTCGTTCGGGCTCGTCACCACCAACGTGCTGCTCGCCGCCGAGGAGATCGTGATCCCCGTGGCGACCACCTACCTGGCGCTCGATGGCTGCGCGGAGATGGTGGCCACCGTGGAGCGGGTCGCCAAGGAGTACGGGCACACCCGGCTGCGGGTGACGCAGATCGTCCCCACCCTGCACCGCAAGACGCAGATGGGTGAGGAGATCGTCGAGAAGCTCAAGCAGTACTTCCCCAGGAAGGTCAGCGAGCCGATGGGCCTCAACGTCACGATCGACGAGGCCCAGAGCCACGGCAAGACCATCTGGGAGCACGCGCCCTGGAGCCGGGGCGCCACGCTGCTGCAACAGATCGCCGAGCGGATCGAGCGAGCGCTTTAGCGCTTCTTGGAAGGCGGCTGCTGCTTCTCTTGCTCGAGCTGGGCGATCTTCTGCTCCAGCTGCTCGATGCGCTGCACCAGGGTCGAGAGATCGCGGCCGAGCGCGGGCAGGTTCCCCAGCACGTTCTCGACGGCCATCTTCACGCGCTCGTCCACGCGGGCCTGCCAGGTCTCGAACACCTTCTGTGACTGCTGCACGAGGGCTGCGGGCGTCAGCTCGCCTTCGGACTGCTCGCGGCCCAGCAGGGTGTTGATGCGCTGACCGGCCTCCTGCTTGATCGCGTCGACGCGGGGGCTCACCTGGCTGCTGATGAAGGCGTTCAGGCGCTCGCCCGGCTGGCGGATGATCTCGCGCAGCACCGAGAGCGGCATCTGGTTCTTCTTCTTCTCTTCTTCGAAGACGATCTGCGCCAGGGTGACGGAGGTGAGATCTTCCTTGGTGCGGTTGTCGACGATCTTCACCTCGACGCCCTGCTTCACCATCTCGGCGATCTCGTCGAGCGTCACGTACCGGCTCTCGACCGTGTCGTAGAGCTTGCGATTGGTGTAGCGCTTGATGACCTTTGGCTCGCGAACGGTCGATTCGGCTTCACTCATGGACGGTGGACCCCTGACGCAGTGCGACGAAGCTGTACCACCTGTTTCTCTTGGTGCCAACCGCGCGATTTCGTTTCGGAACAGGGTTAGAGTCCGCGCCGCTCACCATGATCGTCAAGTGCGAGCAGTGCCAGACGCGGTTCAAGATCCCGGACGACAAGGTCACCGACAAGGGTGTGAAAGTCCGCTGCACCAAGTGCAGCCACACCTTTCGCGTGACGCGCGACATGGCCCAAAGCGTCACCGGCGTGGCCCCCGCCTTCGTGCCCCCACCCCCAGGAGGGGACCCGTTCGCCCGGTTCGGCGCCCCTTCCGGGCCCCCTGACGCCGAAGCGACGAGGCCGGGGGTCTTCACGCTCGGGGTCGAAGCGACGAAGAGGGTCGCCCCCCCGTATCCACCTCAGCCGGGGCCCGCCGCTTCGACCGCGGTGCCGTTCGACTTCGGGTCGCTGACGCCGCCTGGCGCTCCCACGATGCCCACGATGCCCACGTTCGTCCCGCCGGTGGCGCCGCTGCCTGCGGCCTCGCCGTTCGACTTCGCCGCGATCGCGAGGCCTTCCCCCGCTGCACCGCCGCCGCCTGCAGCCGGGTTCGACTTCTCCAACTTCGCGGCGCCGACGCAGCCGATGGCCCCCATCCCTCCGGTGCGTCCTCCTCCGGCGGCTCCGGTGGCGCCGCCCGCGATGCCGGCGTTCGACTTCTCTGCCGCCACCTCGTACCCACCGCAGCCCAGCGCGTTCGACATGGGGGGCTTGCCGGGGGCCCCGCCGCCTCCTCCGCCGTTCCCCGGCGCGCCCAGCGCCCTGGCCCCCAGCAGCCTGGGCTCGGCAGATGGCTTCTTCGCGGGCACCGAAGAGGCCGCCCCCGCGCATTCACCGCTGGATGGCGCGGCGGCCCGGGCGATGTTCGACGTGCCCGCGCCTGCTCCCTCGGCGCTGCTCGATCTCCCCCCGCCGGACCTGGAGCCCGCCGCGCGCAACGTGGAGCGGGTGGCGCCGAGCAAACCGCAGAGCGCGCCTCCCCCGGTCATCGCGCCCGTGGGCCCGGGCGGCCCGCCGCCGCGCCGCCGCACCGCCGTCGGCATCGTGGTGAACGTGGTGATCGCCGCGATGCTGGTGCTGGGCCTGGTGGTGGTCGGTTCCGCCTACCTGAACGAAGGGAAGTTCTCGACCGAGGCCCTCTCGCTCGAGGGACTCAAGAACACCTTCGCGCCTTCGGTGACCTTCGTGGCCGACGACGTCTCCAACGGGCTCTACGACACCCGCGCGGGCCGCTCGGTCTTCTTCGTGCGCGGCGCGGTGATCAACCGCAGCGACGCGGCGGTGAAGATCGTGGTGAAGGCGGAGATCGTCGAAGACGACCGGGTGGTGCGCTTCGGCGAGAGCTGGGCCGGCGAGCCCGCGTCACCCGAGGAGATCTTCCTCATCGACAACACCGAGGCGCTGGAAGCGCTGAACCTCAAGGTGGAGAAGCGCTCGCTGGTGGTGCCGGCGGGTGCCGCGGCGGCCTTCGTGGTTCCCTTCACCGAGTACCCGCCCGACCTCAAGGACTTCCGGGTGCGGGTGGGGGCGCGCGCGGTCGCGGTCGCGCCGACGGCCGCCAACCCCTGAGCATGAGTGACGAGCGCGAGGAGGAGCGCCTGATCATCAGGCGGCTCGACGCGCTGGGTGGCGGTCACGAGGTGCTCCGGCGCGCGGCCGCGCGGGCGCTGGGCGAGCTCGAGCCACCCCAGGCGACCGAGCTGCTCTCGACCGTGATGCAGCTCTCGGTCGCGCGCTGGGCCCCGGCGATGCGGGTGCTGCCCGCCTTCATG
>VFKJ01000153.1 GCA_009885595.1 Myxococcales bacterium
ACCTGGATGTCGATCGACTGTCCCGCGTCGACCTGGCCTCCGCCTCCGCCTCCGCCTCCACCGGTCGCGGTGCCGCCGCCCGTCGCGGTGCCGCCGCCGGTCGCCGTGCCGCCACCGGTCGCGCCGCCGCCACCGCCTGTGGTGCCGCCGCCGCCGCCCGTGCCCGCGTCAGTCGGCTCGGGGAAGGGGCTGCCGGCCTTGCACACGCCCTTGTCGCAGGTGAAGGAGTGCTTGGCGGCCTTCGCCTTGTCCGCGCAGTCGTTGAAGTCCACGCACTCGGGCGCGCAGCTGGAAGAGTAGAGGTAGAGGGGAACGGCGACCAACGCCAGCGCAGCCAGCTTCAGCGGATGAGTCTTCATCGTGTGGGTCTCCCAGGAAGAGTGAAGCGAAGCGACTGACGGGTTGTAGGCCACCCCAGTCCCTCTTTCTAAGAAAAGAACGGGGCGCAGAAGTCTGTCTTAGGGCCCGGCCCATCGCGCGCGCGCCGCTCTTGACTGCGATTTCTTACGAAGACTTGGGCTTGTAGAACAGGGTCAGCGAGTAGCAGTGAAACTCGTTGTCGCTGGACTGCCGCACCACGCGGTCGACGATCTCGAGGTCACTGTTGCTCTTGAGCCAGCGCGAGACGTTCTCGCTGAGCTCTTCCCGTTCCTTCGCCTTCGTCGCCGAAAACACCTTGACGCCAGTGAACATGCGGGGCTTATCCCACGCGTCGAATTCCCCCTTCAAGAGCCATCATGCTGATCGACCTGCACGTCCACTCCTACCTCTCCCGCGATTGCCAGCTCGACCCCAGGGCGGTGCTGACCCGCGCCGAGTCTTTCGGGCTGGATGGGGTGGCCTTCACCGAGACCAACACCCAGGACGGGTGCGACGAGCTGTTCGAGCTCCAGCGCACCACGAAGCTGAAGATCTTCGTCGGGCTCGAGCTGGCCACCGACAAAGGTCAATACCTCTGCTTCTTCGAGAAGCCCGAGCGCGCGCCCGAGCCGGTGCAGATGTGGGGCAGCAACCGGGAGACGCCCTGGAAGGCCGAGGAGTGTCTGCCCAGGCTCAAGGCCCTCGGGGCGGCGATCGTCGCGGCGAGGCCCTACGACAAGGAATACCCCACCCCCGCCCTGGACTTCGTCAAGACGCTCAAGCTGCTCTCGGCGGTCGAGGTCTACAACCCCAAGGCGCGCGCGGGCGCGAACGAGCTGGCGATCGAAGCGGCCAGCGCGCTGCAGCTGCCGGGCGTGGCGGGCAGCGACGCGCGCGGCTCGGTCGACGAGGTGGGGTACGCGGCGACCCTCTTCACCAGGCCGATCGCGACCCAGGCTGACCTGGTGAAGGCCCTGCTGGGGCGCGACTACTTCCCGGTGCAGATGGGCGAGCTGCCGCACCTGCAGCGGCCGGGCGACGCCCGCACCGCCGAGCTCAAGGCGAAGAAGAGGAAGAAGCGCCGCTGGCCCCGGTGAAGGCGGTCAGCCGGCCGTCGATGAGCGTGGCCGTGCGCGCGCCATCGCCCCAGCGCCAGGTCTCCTTGCGCTGCGCATCGCCGAGGTCGATGCGCTTCGACTCGGGAAAGCCCCAGGCCATCTCCAGCGCCTCAGAGGGCATGTCGACCACCACGCTCTTGCCGCGAATCGCCTCTCGCACCGCGTCGGAGAAGCCTTCCAGCCGCTTGCCCTGATCTTCCCGGGTGAGGTGCCGTTCGAGCTCGGCGAGGAAGTCCTGGTCGGTCTGGAGGCCCGGCCTGAGCACCAGCACCACCGGCGGCGAGTTGCGGGGCGCGCCGGCGACGTCGAGGTAGACCCACACCAGCGTGCGCGGGGTGTAGAGGACCCGCTCGGTCATCACCCACGCCGAGGGGAACTCGACCTTGGCGATGCGCACCGCCGTGCCCGCGGCGAAGATCCGCTCCACGGGCCCCGGGTTGAGCGGCTTGCGATCGGTGCCCTCGAGCAGGCGCACCAGCTCGGGGGGCACCGGGGTCAGCAGGCGCCTGGTGGCGTCGCCGAAGAACGGGGTGAGGAACATCGAGACGCGCAGGAAGCGCTGATCGCCGTTGAGGGTGCGCTCCAGATCCGCCACCTGGGTGGGGGGAATGGCGACCTGCGCGGTGGCGCAGCCGCCCAGCGTGATCGCCAACGCCGCGAGCGTCGCCAGGCGCTTCACGTGGAAGATCCTCCCGAGCCG
>VFKJ01001094.1 GCA_009885595.1 Myxococcales bacterium
CGGCCTGCGCTGATTGACCCACAGTGTGCGCGCGGGTGCGAAAGACACGCACTCGTGTTCGGAAAGATGAGGGGGGCCTACTTCGCCGCCGTGGGTGTCTCGGGTATGGTTCGCGCACTTTCCGCACATCAGCGCGGAAGGCCTCTCCTGGGAGACCACATGAAGAAGATCCTGATCGCCGCCTTTTTCGTCAGCGCCTGCAGCTCGATGGTGAACCCCATCGAGATCGAACAGCCCGGCTACGAGATGTCTCCCATTCAGCTGCAGCCCGGCTTCCAGCGCTGCTCGACGGTCGAGCCCAGCGACGTGGAGAAGGCGCGCGTCGAGCTGGAGATCGCCGCCCACCTCGACGGGTCGACGCTCGGCGTCTCCCGCCAGGCGCTCACGGGCGGAGTGATCAACGTCTACTTCCACGTGGTGAACAACGGCTCGGGCCTCAACAACGGCGACATCAGCACGCAGATGATCAACGACCAGATGAACGTGCTGAACGCGGCGTTCGGGCCGAGCGGCTGGACCTTCAACCTGGTGTCGACGGACCGCACCACCAACGCCACCTGGTACGCCAACTGTTACGGCACGGCCGAGGGCGCGATGAAGGCGGCGCTGCGCCAGGGCACGGCGGACGACCTCAACGTGTACACCTGCAACCCGTCGGGCGGCATCCTCGGCTACGCGACCTTCCCCTCGAGCTACACCAACCAGCCGAGCCTCGACGGCGTGGTGCTGCTGTACTCGTCGCTGCCCGGCGGCAACGCGGTCCCGTACAACCTGGGCGACACGGGCACGCACGAGGTCGGCCACTGGATGGGCCTGTACCATACGTTCCAGGGCGGCTGCGTCCGCAAGGACTCGGGCGGCGACGGCGTGCTCGACACCCCGGCGGAGAAGTCGGCGGCGTTCGGTTGCCCGACGGGTCGCGACAGCTGCAACCGCCTCGCGGGCGTGGATCCGATCACCAACTTCATGGATTACACCGACGACTTCTGCATGGACCGCTTCTCGGCCGGGCAGGACTCGCGGATGGACTCGATGTTCACGACCTACCGCTTCGGCAAGTGAGCTGAGCTGATCAGTGTTCGGGGGCCGTGGCGCTCGTCGCCGCGGCCCTCTTTCATTGCGGGGCCTTTCTCGACGCGCTCCTTGAGGTGCCGCAGCTGCGCGTGCTGCGCCGCCTGGTGCACCAGCGCTTCCCACCCGTGGCGCAGCGCGACGTCGAGGCTCGGCTCGTAGGTGGCGCGCACCCGCGCCCCCAGCCAGCAGGCGTCTTCGCCGATTCCTTCCAGCACGAAGGCCCAGGTGAGCTTGAACTCCTCGCCCGACCCGGGTGAGGACGAGCCGTGCCGGGGTGAGCCGAACACCAGGGCGCGGCCCGGGTCGATCAGCAACACCTCGAGCTCGCTGCTGCGGTCAGGCGTGGCGGCGATGCGTTGCCCCACCGTGAGCTCCTGCCACTCTGGGTGGAGGGCGCGCGCGCTGGGAAGGCCGCCGTTGTCGAGCTGATCGAGCCCGTACCAGCCAGCGCGGTGACAGCCCATCTGCGCCAGCCACGGCCACACCTCGAGCGGAGGCGCCTCGATCACCACGCTCGCGGTGCGGCTGATGCGCGCGGGGATCAGCAGGTCGCCTGGCAGCGAGAGGTGCGCGGGGTCGATGGCGCCGAGCTGCTTCTGCACCAGGCCTAAGACCGCGGTGCGAATCGCGTGCGCGAAGGGCGCGATCAGCGGCCAGGAGCGCTCGAAGGCCGCTTCGCTCTCCTCGTCCATCCGGGCCACGCGCAGCTCGAAGGTCACCCACGAGCCACCTGAGCGCCGCTTGGTCACGCTCAGGCCCCAGGCCAGCTTGGAGTGGCCGGGCAGGGCAAACGCGGCGAAGTCGTGCGGCGCCACGTGGTGAAACTCGAGGTGCGGCTGCCAGAGGCGGCCCACCGCGCCCACCACGAAGCCCTGCCCCGGCACGTCTGCGAGGAGCTGGAAGTCGCTCCCGGGCGCGGCGAAGTCGTCGACGCTCGCGTGCGGCGTGAGCGCGGCCTTCACCCCGGTGAGCCGGCCGCTCAGGAGATCGGGCAGGCGACGCAGCGCGAAGAGGGCGCGCACGAAGCTGCTGCGGTACGCGTCGACGTGTCGAATCACGCTCCACGTCTTCGCCACGTCGGAGACGACCGCGACGCGCTCGCGCTCCAGGACGCGCGGGTCGGGGATGAACGGCTCGAGCATCGACGACATCGCCTACCTCCACGGTGGGGAGGCGTGCACGGGGTGTACCTCTGTGGATGACGGCGGTTATCCGCCCGGCCCGTGCACCGGGTGCGCGAGGGTGCAGCCCCTGCGTGTCACTTCAGCCGTTTTGCGAGCTCGTGCACGGTGTTCCAGTTGCGAATCGTGCTCACCGTCTCGAGCTTCGAGTCGAACCAGCCCTTCACGAGGAACTCGTCGGGCGGGGAGCGGTTGGGATCGAGCGCCTTGACCTTCGCGGCTGCGGGCGCGTGCACCAGGAAGCCCAGGTGCAGCGTCTTCCTGATCGTCTGCACCGCGACGTTCGGTGAGGTGCAGACGTTCACCGTCGAGGGCGCGGCGTCGTCGGCGCTGAGCGGGGAAAAACAGCGCTGGGGTGCGTGGGGGTTCAGGGTTCGTTGCGGTGCTCGCAACCGACAGGCCCCTCGACGCGGGGGAGGACGCTCACGTGACGAAGTGGGCGAGGCCGAGCTGGGGCACCTCTCGACCGACGTAATCACGTGATTACGTTTTCTGGCCAGAGCGGAACGCGTCGGCTCTCCGGGCTTCGCTTTCCGGCGCGTCATGGATCATTACAGATGGGTCATGGTCCATGACGTCCCGGGGAGAGCGACCCCGACCTCGTCAGCTGAGGATCCTTGCTCGCAGCCGAGAGGCCCGCGCGCGGCGAGCACGGACGAAGCCCTCCTCTCACCACGCCCTCCAAGGCAGAGACGCCCATCACCCGCGCCGACGACGAAGCGCGAGCAACACCATCGCCAACGGCAACACCATCGGCACCGAGGTGCAGCCAGTCGCCGACGCACCGTCCCCGCCACCTCCGATGCCGGATCCGCCACCCGTGGCACCGGAGCCACCACCGTTCGCCGTCCCCGCGAGCACCTCGAACGTCTTGGTCGCCGTCGGCCCACCCGTCACCGCCGCCGTCACCGTCACCGTGCCGGCCTGCGTGAAAGGCACGTCGAGGCGCTTCGGGACCGCGCCCGGGACGGAGGCCGTCGAGACGAAATCAGTCGAGGGAAACGAAGCGCTGTAATTCGCGCCCGCGCCCCGCACGGTGACGTCCACCGTTTCGCCCACGCGCGGAGCCGCGGTGACCATCAGCAGGGAGAACTCGCCCGGAGTCACCGGCGAAGTGGGCAGGGTGATCCACCCGCGCGTCAGTCGATGGGGTGAACGGAGTGCTCACTTCGCGTACTGGCAGGCCTTCTCGTAATTCAGCTCGCAGGAGCGGGCGAACATC
>VFKJ01000222.1 GCA_009885595.1 Myxococcales bacterium
CACTGCAGAGCCCCTGCTCGCAGATGAGCGGGAACGAGCACGCCGCGCAGCTCGCACCCTGCACCCCGCACGCGTCCGTCGTCAGGCCTGGCTGGCATCGGCCCATCACGTCACAGCAGCCCGCGCAGCCCGTCGGCGTGCACGTCGACGTCGAGGTCGATCCACAGCCGAAGCTCGTGAGCAGCAGCACCGCACCCACGACGATCGCAAGACTCAGGAAGCGCGACATGATCGGGCCCTGTAGCGCATTTGCGCCGCACGCTCATGCCGTCCCGACCAGGTCGGCCAGAGAGGTCAGCGCAGCGCCCGATAGAAGACCTCGCGGCTCGTGCTCAGGCCGGTCCACACGGCGTGGATCGTGGTCCCGTCGGGGCTCCTGGTGATCGACGGACCGAAGTTGGCGCGCGTCTGACCACTGATGACGTACTCCCGGGCCCACTCGCCGTCGGTGCCCCACTTGAAGAACGTCTCGAACACGCCGCTGCGGTTGTCCTGCCAGACCACGTAGACGGTGCCGTCGTCGGTCGCGGCCACCGAGGGCAGATCGATGTTCACGCCATCACCCAGCACCGCAGGCGTGGTCGTGAGCTTCTCCGGCGCACCCCAGGTGACGCCGTCGTCGCGCGACCCCACGTAGTACATCTCCCAGCTCAGGTTCCCGTCGTCCTTGTCGTCGTGAAAGACGACGTGCACGCGGCCGTTGGCGCTCACCGCGAGGCTCTGATCCGACGAGCCAGAAGAGGGCGTGTTGCTCAAGTTCACCTCGGGTTCCCAGGTGGTTCCCCCGTTGAGCGAACGCGAAAGGTGCACGTCTCTGCGCTTGAGCCCACCGACCACCACGCCATCGCGATCGTCTTGCCAGACGACCCAGGCGATGCCGCGGTCCATCGCGCACACCGGCGCTTCCTTCGCGCTCACAGAGGTCGCGATGGGGAACGTCGTGAAGGTGAGCCCGTCGTCTGACGAGTGGGCGGCGTGGAGCGTCTTTCTCGTGGTGTCCGTGGAGATGATGTTCACCATCGTCCCTGCCTGGCAGATGGTCGCGCCACCGAAGTCGTCTCCACCGGTCGCGACGAGAACGGGCGCGGAGAACGTCACGCCGTCGGTGGAGCGTTGGTAGAAGGTCTGCCGCGGCGCCACCGGGTCTCCCGCGGCGTTCTCGACGAACACGCCCCAGGTCACGTGAACGGTGCCCGCGGGGCTGACCGCGAGCATCGGCCCATTCACGCGTACCTGCTGGTCGGGGCCCACGCTCACCTGCGCCGCGAGGTCGGAGATCTTCGCGGGCTCGCTCCAGGCCCCCGACGCGTCCGAGCGCGTGAGGTAGATCTCCGGGAACCGCGGGTCGAGGTGGGCATCGCGAAAGCCGACGTACGCGCGGCCTGAGCTGTCCACGCCCACCTGGAAGCCGTTGGCTTCCTGCATCAGGCTCTCCGCCGGGTCGCCGGTCAGGTTGACGATGTCGCCCCAGGCCGTCCCCCGTGGGCCGGGCGGCGTGGGACTCGGTTGGGGTGCGGGCGCCCTGCAACCCTGTGCGCACAACACCACGGCGACGGCGACCGGAAGGAAAGGGTGAGCAGGCGTCAGCATGAGCTCCCAGCGTCACACGACCACGCGCGTCTGAGGAGCGTCAGAGTGCCATGGGGCGCGGTGATCACTGCGCAGAGTGAACGCGAGGGTGCACCACTCCTGTGTAAACAAGGGCGCACTTTTCGCTGTCTTTCGCGGGGTTGCGAGCCTCCGCGAGGGGCACGGCTCTTGCGAACTGGTCGTCGCCGTGAGTCCTCGCTCGATCATTCCAGCCGTCATCACCGCAGCGTTCCTCTGCCTGCCCTGCGGCTGCGAACCCGCGCCACCCGAAGAGGAGGAGGTTCCCGAGTTCGTCCCCCCGCCCGACATCTGCAACAAGCTCGAGGAGGCGCTCACCAACCCTGCGTGCGAGCTTGCGCTGGGGCAGGTGCAGCGCGAGCTGCTCGGAACCCTGGGTGATCAAGACTGCTACCTGGTGCAGATCCCGGCGGGGCTCACCGACCGCAGCCTGCTCCACGTCCGCGCCGGCTACGCGGTCCCCGCGACGGGCGTCAACCTGACGATCAACGTGTTGCGGCCGAACAACACGAGCATCACCAGCGGCTCGGACATCCACCAGCAGGCCGCACCGAAGCCCGTGGACCTGATCGTTCCCTTCAACGAGTCGGGCACGAAGATCCTGGTGATGGTGTCGGACGCGGCGACGGGTGGCCGTGCGCATTACGACGTGCGCGCGCCCTATTCGCTGGTGGTGGAGTTGGTGGAGAACCCCGACGCCAACGAGCCCAACGACACCACCCCCACGCCCATTCCGCTCGCAGCCGAGGGCGTCTCGATGAAGGGCAGCCAGACCGGCTACGTGGCCACCGCGAACGACGTCGATCGCTTCTCCTTCGAGGCACCTGCAGGGCGCAAGGTCACCTACCTGCACATCACCAGCCCCAGGCAGACCCCGGTCCCTGCCTACCGGCTCGCGTACACGCTCAAGGACGCCGCCGACGTGCCCGTCGCGGAGGGCCACGTGGCCAACGAGTTCAACGGCGTGGACCTGGCGACGGTGCGAATCACCAACGGCGGCAAGTACACGCTGGCGATCCAGGGCTACCGCGGCGGCGCGAACGACGGCGTGACCACGGTCCCGGGCGACCTGAAGCAGCAGTACAAGGTCGACGTGCTGGTGCTCCCGGAAGTGGACTCGTACGAGCCCAACGACACCATGCAGACGGCGCGCGCGGTGAGCTTGAGCGCGCCCGGCAACACCGCGAACCTCACCGCCCGCCTCGGCCACATCCCAGACCCGGACTGGTTCGGCGTCGACCTCGCGCCCAGCACGAAGCCGACGGTGCTCTATTACAAGGTGACCCCGACCTCGAACGGCGGGCGGTTCGCCACGCTGCCGGGACCGATCGATCGAATGGTCCGCGTGTTCATGCCCGTGACGCAGGGGGCGACCGAGGCAGACAGACAGAACGCCTGCCGGACCAACGCCACCGTCTGCCCGCGCAAGGACAACGACGACGCCGAGATGAGGGCGCTGGTGGACACGTACTGCGGCCTCTCGCCGCCGCGCTGCATGATCGCCTCGCGCGTGGAGACGCAGAGGTTCACCGAGCTCAAGAACTTCGAAGGCGCCGTCCCGGTGCCGCCGCACGCCTCGACCACGCGCGTCTACCTGCTGGTGCAGGACGACGGCAGCAACTGGGCCGACGACCTCGACTACCAGCTGAAGGTCGAGTGGCGCGCCGATCCCGACGAGGAGTCCCGGTTCGTCGGCTCATCCGAGCAGACCGTGGTGCGGACGCTGGCCAGCGACACCGGGAGCACCTTCCCCAACCCTCCATCGGGCGCGGCGTTCGAGCTCACCGGCAGCCTCACCTACGGGCACGCTTTCACCCGCAACCTGGACCCCACGGACGCGCAGGGCGTTCGCGCGCCGAATGACTACGACGTCCACACCAGCGACACGGACCGCTACGAGCTCCGCTTCCCCACCGGCGTGAGCGGAGACAAGACCTGGGAGCTGCAGTGGGAGATCGAGCACGGCGGCGCGGGTGGACCGCCGTACGACGTGGTGCTGGCCATCGAGTTCTGCGTGGGCACGGGGTGCACCGTGGTCGCGCGCAGCATCGGCTACAAGGGCGGGAACCTCGGCGCGTGGCACAGCGCGGGCGTGCAGGGGGCGGCCTTCCAGCCGGTGTACAGCCGGGCCGCCCTGTCCGACCGCACGCAGGTGACGGCGCTCGCCTGGGGCTGCTTCTGCTTCGAGAGTCGCTTCGTCCTGGCGGGGAAGTTCTTCCTCACCGTCACCGGAGTGGACCGGACGTCCTACGCCCCCGCGCCGTACCACGTGCGCACCGCGTACACGGGCTACCCCAAGCCGTACAACGGCGGCATGTGCCCCGTGCCGTGCGGCTTCACCAACTGACGAGGCGGCTGCGCGACGTCCGGCCCGGCGCGGGTGATACTCGGGCATGCGCCTGATCGCCCTTCGTCGCCCTCTGGTCGTCACTGGTGCTCGCCCAGGATGCGCTCGTCCCCGGCGCGGTGGAGCTCGATCGGCCGACGCTCGCCGCCGTGGGCGTGCGGTGGTTGATCAGCGGAGACGCGAACCGCAACGCCGCAGGCACCCTGCGCTATCGCGTGATGGGCACGACGGACTGGCGAGCTGGGCCGCCCCTGCACCGCGTGCACCCGGAGAACGTGACCGCCATCACCGTACCCGAGCAGCTCTCAGGCTCGGTGTTCGACCTGCGGCCGGGTACCACGTACGAGCTCGAGCTCACCTCGGTGGACCCGGACGGTGGCGGCACGGCGACGACGGTCACCTCGACGACGCGTTCGGTCCCGGCGGATCCCGCCGCCCCGCGCGCGCGCAGCGTGACGAGCGCCGCCACGCTCACCACGGCGCTCTCAGGCGCCCAGGCAGGCGACGTGATCACCCTCGCAGACGGGGTCTACCAGGGGAACTTCGCGCTCAACGCGAGCGGCACCGCGAGCAACCCCATCGTCCTTCGCGGCACCTCGCGTGACGGCACGGTGCTCGACGGCAACGGCTGCACCGCGTGCAACGTGGTCGAGATCTACGGCAGCTTCGTGCACCTGGAGAACCTGACCATTCGCAACGCCAGCCGCGCGCTCCGGTTCCAGGGCGCGGGCGCTCAGGGCAACGTGGTCCGCCGCGTTCACGTGCTGAACGTGACGCTCGGCATCGGCAGCAGGCCTGATCAGCTCGACTTCTACCTCTGCGACAACCTGCTCGAGGGCCGGCTCACCTGGCCCGCCGTCTACGCGGACGACAGCGGCGCGCACGCCAACGACGACGGCATCCGCGTGGAAGGGAGCGGGCACGTGGTCTGCCACAACGACCTCATCGGCTTCGGCGATGCGATGAAGTCGGAGCAGGTCAACGCGCGCTCGATCGACTTCTACGGGAACGAGATCCGCAGCTGCTACGACAACGCGATGGAGCTCGACACGAGCTCCGGCAACGCGCGCGCGCTGCGCAACCGCATCACCAATTGCTACGCGCCGATCTCGTTCCAACCGATCTACGGCGGGCCCGTGTACGCGATTCGCAACGTGGTGGTGAACGTGGTGAACGAGCAGATGAAGTTCCACTCGCTGGGTGGTGTCGACGAGACCAGCGGCATCTATGCCTGGCACAACACCTTCGTCTCCCCGCGGCTCGCGCTCAACCTGCAGGACAGCACCACCGCACATCACTTCCGCGTGCAGAACAACCTCTTCGTCGGGCCTGTGACGGTGGTGGGGACGCGCGCGGTCGACTGGACTGGCCGCATCAGCGACGGGCAGTTCGACTACGACGGGTATTTCCCCGACGGCCGCATGAGCTGGAACTTCGGCACGTACACGACGTTCATGAACTTCGCCGCGGCACAGGCTGCGAGCGTCGAGACGCACGGCCGATTGCTGACGATGCCGATCTTCGCCAGCGGGCTCGTGGGGCCGGCCGACTACCACCCGGTGATGTCGCCCGCTGACGTCACGTTGGCCACCAGCTCGAACGCGATCGACGTGGGCCTGGCGATCTCCGGAGTGAACGACGGCTTCCAGGGTGCGGGGCCCGACCTGGGGGCGCTGGAGAAGGGTTGCGCGCTGCCGGTGTACGGAATTCGCGCGCTGGGTGTCGATGAGACGAACGAACCGCTGGGGTGCGATGGACGCCGGAGCGATACATTCATGAGGCCGCCACGGGGCAATCATCGGGTGGATGCA
>VFKJ01000445.1 GCA_009885595.1 Myxococcales bacterium
ACCAACGCCAGGCCGCACGACACTGCGAACAGGGACTTGTTGAGCATGGGCGGCGAGTACCACGGGGCCCAGATCACCTCTCGGCGGATCACACGACACGCACCCACCGTACTGGAACAGGACACCATCTTTCGTTTCGTCCGGCATTCGGTCGTATTCAGCCGCGCGTCTGAAATTACGACAGCCAGCGCATCAGGCCACCTAACCCATCAGAATCACATGCCTACCCGCAACTCCGCGGAATCACATTGTTAAAGGCAGATACACGTACATGGAGCCAACGCAGCTGCACCTACCTTAGAATTCATGCCTGAATTCATGAGCTTATCGATGGCAAGGCGCGTGCTCTAGGACGGACCGCGCGATTGGCCCGGTGGGGGTTGGGTCGCGCCGGGAGCAAGCGTCATGAAGCAGTCGATTCTGGGAGCGGTGCTGGCGGTTCTGGCGACGGGTTGTGGCCTCGGTCAGGGCACCGTGTCGGATCAGGGCGAAGACGTGAAGGTCAGCGGCTCGGGCCTCACCTGGGAGCAGTTCCGCACCCAGAAGGTCTTCGTGGAGCCCGAGAGCGGCCTCTTCATCGCCGACCACGACACCCCGTTCTCCAGCGAGAAGCAGCTGCGCGAGTTCTACGAAATGAACGTCCGCGAGGGGCAGCTCATCGTCAATCGCATCGGCAGCGCCGACGACAAGTGGAGCGCCACCGCCAAGCTCAACCTCACCTACTGCGTCTCCAACAACTTCAACGGCAACAAGGCGCAGGTGGTGCAGGCGATGGCTTCCGCGACCGGCGCCTGGGCCGCGGTCGCCAACATCAAGTTCGTCTACGTGCCCGCGCAGGACGCCACCTGCACCGCGAGCAACTCCAACGTGGTGTTCGACGTGCGGCCGGTGAACGTGAACGGCCAGTACCTGGCGCGCGCCTTCTTCCCCGCGGAGAGCCGCTCGAACCGCAACCTGCTCATCGACAACAGCGCCTTTGGTGACGCGAGCATCAACTTCACCGGCGTGCTGCGCCACGAGCTGGGCCACACCCTGGGCTTCCGGCACGAGCACACCCGCCCGGAAGCCGGCGCCACCGACTGCTTCGAGGACAACAGCTGGCGCGCGCTCACCTCGTATGACGCCGCGTCGGTGATGCACTACCCGCAGTGCAACGGCACGGGCAGCTTCACCTCGCTGGCGCTGACCGCGATGGACGCGCAGGGTGCCGCGGCGCTCTACGGTGCTCCGGGCACGGGCGGCGGCACGGGTGGTGGCACCGGTGGTGGCGGCGGCACCACGGGCGCTGCGACCACGGAGACCTTCACCGCGTCGATCGCGAAGAGCGCCAGCAAGTCGTACGGCCCGTTCGCCGTCGCGCCGGGCACCACCTTCCGCGCGGTGCTCAGCGGCACCGGTGACGCCGATCTCTACGTGCGCTTCGGCGCCGCGCCCACCGGCTCCACCTTCTCCTGCCGCCCGTACCTCGACGGCTCGAACGAGGAGTGCGACCTCACCGTGCCCAGCACCGCGACCTCGGCGTACATCGTGGTCAGCGGCTACACGGCGGCCACCATCTCGCTGGCGGTCACCTACACCAAGGGCACGGTCGCGCCGCCCACCAGCACGGGCACACCGCGCAGCTCGACGGCCTCGGGTTCGGTGGCGAAGGGTCAGCTGCTGCAGTTCAACCCGATCACCGTGGTGCCTGGCTCTCAGCTGACGGTGACGATGACCGGCTCGGGCGACCCCGACCTCTACGTGCGCTTCGCCGGCGCGCCTTCGCTGACGCTCTTCGACTGCCGGCCCTACGTCACCGGCGCGGGCGAGACCTGCACCGTGACGGTGCCGGCGACGGCCTCGAAGTTCTACATGGCAGTCAACGGCTACACCGCGGGCACGTACAGCCTGACGGCGAACTACGTCGCTCCGTAATCCCACCATTGGGGCGACGTGCGCAGGCCCGCTTCTCCTCACGGGGACGCGGGCCTTCGTTTGTCTGAACGAACTCTGAAGCTAGTTCAGCAGATCGCCCACGCCCG
>VFKJ01001187.1 GCA_009885595.1 Myxococcales bacterium
GTCACCTCGGCGAACGCGCTGCCGGGGATGCCGTAGTAGGGGCGCGGGGTGCTGACGCTGCTGGTGATGTCGAGCACCTTCGAGCAGTTCGTCACCCCGCGGGCGTTGAAGACATCGACCAGCTTCTGGCGCGCGTCGGGCACGGTGGGGAACGCCGCGGCGATGGTCGAGGTGATGATCTGCGCCGCGCTGCCGAAGTTCACGTTGGGCGGGAAGGAGACGATGGCCGCGTAGAGCGCCGCGTCGAAGGTGTCGCCCTGGTCGGTGCCCAAAAAGTACTGCGTGCGCGCTTCCCACACCGCCCCGGTGAAGAACAACGAGTCCTGGTGCGACTCACCCCACAAGGAGTCGGGGCAGCGATCGGTGTTGTCCACGTTCCGAATGGCGGTGGTGGTGGGGTCGATGCGCGGGCCCACGTAGGCGCCGACGATCGGGTCCTTGCCGGTGATCGCGGCCAGCAGGTCGGAGATGCCTTCGTGGAGCGCTGAGGACTCGTTGTTCGAGGACCGCGCGTCGATGGTGACGAAGGTGCCCCAGTCGGAGGTGGAGTGAATGGCGCCGTGCCCGAGCTCGTGCCACAGCACCGGCCCGTCGTAGGCGAAGTCCACGTTCGCGCCCTGGTAGATGACCAGCGCGTCGCTGGCGAGCACCTGCGGGGGCAGCAGCACCATGTCCATGTTCTCCCGCGCCAGGAACATCGCGTTCTCGGTGCGCGCCAGGGTGTTGCTCACGTACACGCCCTGGGCGTTGGGCGTCGCGTTCTGGAAGTCGGCGTCGCTGACGTTGACCCAGACCGCGGGGAGGTCGGGGCCTGCGTTGCGCATCGCGAACGGGGAGAAGCCGCCGTCGCGGGCCAGCGGGCCCACCGAGAGGTCTCGGAACGCCTGGTACGCCTTGCTCACGTGGTAATAGGCGTGCACCTCGGCGAACTCGTC
This sequence comes from Myxococcales bacterium, assembly GCA_009885595.1. Taxonomy (GTDB): domain Bacteria; phylum Myxococcota; class Myxococcia; order Myxococcales; family Myxococcaceae; genus Archangium_A. Next base: position 936 of record VFKJ01001187.1, read on the forward strand.
GTAGTCGGCCGGCTGGTTGATCGACGGCGCGGCGGTGCCGGGCGGATCCATCGGGGGGTAGACGTAGTCACCCGACGCGTGCACCGCGGAGTCGTTGGTGGCGAGCTGGCGCTGATCGCAGATGGCCACGTCGAAGTTCACCACCCCCTGGAAAGTTTGGGACTGCCCGGTGGCGCGCGCCGGGCCCGCGTCGCGCTGGCAGTTGAGCGTGGGGCAGCAGTTGAGCGCGCGAATGCGATCGCCGGTGAGAAAGCCGCCGTCTTCCGGCAGCTGCTGCAGCACGGTGTCGATGGTGGCGGTGCGGCCCACCCCGCCCGCCAGCCCACCGGGGCTGCTGGAATACACCCTGGCGTCGCGCGCGGTGTGCATGCGGTTCTCCACGAAGAGCACCGAGCCGTCGAGGGCGTCGATCGCCACGTGCCAGCTGTCGGACGCCTTGAGGGTGGGCACGAAGGTGAGGAAGCCCGCGTGCACCGCGCCGTTCACCAGGAAGGCCTTCTTCTTCCACCCGCCGTAGGGCACGCCGTCGCTGCGCAGCCAGGCGCCGTCGACCTCGTGGGTCGCCAGCTCGAGCGCCCTTTCGCCGGTGAGCCTGGGGGTGGTCACCACCTGCTGGAAGGGACGCAGGCTCGAGGAGACCCGCACCACCCGCTGCTGCTCGTCGAAGGTGACGATCACCCGGGCCCCGTGGAGCTCGAGGCCGTCGACCTGCTGCGCCAGGTGCACCGAGCCGCCGAAGCGCGTGGAGAACAACTTGCCCACCACCAGGGTGGAGCGCGGGTCGAGGCCGAGCTCGGCGCGGCGCGACTGGGTGAAGTTGAGGGCCGCGGCGCCGGGGTTTCCCACCAGCGGGGGCGTCAGCACGCCGTCCTGAAAAGCGAGGGGCGAGGCGGGCAGCTGGACCAGGAGCGAGGCGACGATCGGAAGCAACATGTGGGGCCGCCCTTAGGCGGTCTGCCCCCGTGCGCGCAACCCCGCCTGCCCGTGGCGAATCGACCCCATAACCGCGCCTTGACTTGGCGAGGTGCCGCTGAGATTCCCCGCGGGATGAAGCTCTTCAATTACTGGCGCTCCTCGGCGAGCTACCGGGTGCGGTTGGCGCTCAGCTTCAAGGAGCTCGCCTACGAGTACGTCGCGGTGAACCTGGTGAAGGGCGAGCAGCACGAGGGACCGCACCGGGCGAGAAACCCGTGGGGCGGCGTGCCGGTGCTCGAGGTGGTGGAGAACGGGAAGACCCTTCAGCTGCCGCAGTCGGTGGCGATCGTCGAGTACCTCGAGGAGCGCTACCCGCACAAGGCCCTCTTTCCCACGGGCGCGGTGGAGCGCGCGCGGGTGCGGGCGATGGTGGAGACGGTGAACTCTGGCATTCAGCCGCTGCACAACCTGCAGGTGCTCGCGTACGTGAAGGACGTGGCGAAGGCCGACTCGAAGGCCTGGGCCGAGCACTGGATCGGCAAGGGCCTCGACGCCCTCGAGGCGATGGCGAAGGACACCGCGGGCACGTACCTGTTCGGTGACGCGTTCACCTTCGCCGACGCCTGCCTGTTGCCGCAGCTGTTCGGGGCCCGCCGCTTCGCGACCGTGGACCCGGCGCGGTTTCCCACCCTGATGCGGGTGGAAGCCGAGTGCCTGAAGCAGGACTTCGCCCAGAGAGCCCGGCCTGAGAACCAGCCGGACGCCGTCACCACCTGAAGGAGCACCACATGGAATCGCTCGGGATCATCAAGGTCGAGTCGGTGCACTGGTACGTGCACGACATGGCGCGCACGCGCCGCTTCTACACGGAGCTGATGGACTTCGCGGAGCTGGGGGAGTCCTCGCCTGAGCTCACGAAGAAAGGCCGCCAGCACTCGGTGGTGTTCAACGCGAACGACGTGACGTTGATCTGCTCGGCGCCGGTGGGCGAAGGCGGCCGCGCCTGGCGCTGGCTGCAGAAGCACCCCGAGGGCGTGGGCACCGTCAACTACCTCGTCAAGGACGTGGAGAAGACCTGGAAGCTGCTGGAGGCGCGCGGCGGCACCATCATCGATGATCAGCTGCAGCGCTTCACCGACGACAAGGGCGGGAAGCTCTCGTTCTTCTCGATCACCACGCCGTTCGGCAACACCACCTTCCGCTTCATTCAGCGCGACGGCTACGCGGCGCAGTACCCGGGCTACCTGGCGCACGCGAGCCCGAAGGGCGGGAAGAACCGCTTCGGCTTCGCGAAGGTCGATCACATCACCTCGAACTTCCGCACCCTGCAGCCGATGGTGTTGTGGATGAAGCACGTGATGGGCTTCGAGGAGTTCTGGAACATCCAGTTCCACACCGAAGAGGACATCGCTTTAGGCAACCAGCACGGCACCGGCCTCAAGTCGATCGTGATGTGGGACCCGGTGAGCACGGTGAAGTTCGCCAACAACGAGCCCTCGCGCCCGCGCTTCAAGCAGTCGCAGATCAACGTGTACGTGGAAGATCAGCGCGGCGAGGGCATTCAGCACCTCGCGCTCGCGGTGAAGGAGATCGTGCCCACGGTGAAGGCGATGCGCGCCACCGCTGGGCTCGACTTCCTCGGCACCCCGGCGGCCTATTACGACTACCTCCCCGAGCGCATTGCGAAGAGCGGCATCCTGCGCATCGACGAAGACCTGAAGGAGCTGCGCGACCTGCAGATCCTGATCGACGGCCACAAGGAGCATCAGTATCTCCTTCAGATCTTCATGAAGGAGAACTCGCAGCTGCTCAAAGACCGCGAGTCGGGCCCGTTCTTCTACGAGATCATCCAGCGCAAGGGCGACAAGGGCTTCGGCGGCGGCAACTTCAAGGCGCTGTTCGAGAGCATCGAGCGCGCCCAGGCGGCCGAGAAGGCCCGCACCTCGGGCGCGTAAGAGACGTGTCGGTGCCCCCGCGTAGAACGGGGGGCATGAACGAACTCGTCAATCCGAAAGAGGAGCAGCTGTACCAACGCGTCACACAGATTCTGGGCGACGCCCGGGGGCGCGTCGCCCGCACCGTCAACGCGGAGATGGTGAACGCCTACTGGCGCATCGGTCGTGAGATCGTCGAGGTCGAGCAGGCCGGCCAGGCGCGCGCGGGATATGCCGACGAGCTCATCATTCGCCTCTCCGCGCGCCTCTCAGGAGATTCACGAAGAGGACTGGGCGCCCGCTCGCTGCGTCGGATTCGTCGGTTCTATCTGACGTATGCCAGTGGCTCGCAACTGCCTCCGGAGATTTGGACAACAGTGTTGTCCAAATTCCAAGCACCTGAATTTCCTCCGTTTCTCACCTGGAGTCACTTCTTGGTGCTGATGAAGGTGGAGAACCCCAGAGCGCGGGCCTTCTACGAAATCGAGTCCTCCCGGGAATCCTGGTCGGTGCGCGATCTGGAGCGCCAGATCGCCGCGATGCTCTTCGAGCGTCTCGCCTTGAAGGGCGATGAGAAGCAGCTCGCGGCGGAGGGCCAACAGATTTCTCGCCCTCACGACGTCATCAAAGATCCCTTCGTCCTCGAATTCCTCGGGCTGAAAGATGAGTATTCGGAGTCCGATTTGGAGGAAGCTCTGATCCGACATCTGGAAAGCTTTCTCATCGAACTCGGTGGGGACTTCGCCTTTGTCGCGCGCCAGCGTCGGTTGCGCATCGGCGATGAATGGTATCGCGTCGATCTTCTTTTCTTTCACCGCAAGCTGCGCTGCCTCGTGGTCATTGATCTAAAGCTCGGCAAATTCACTCACGCCGACGCCGGGCAAATGCACCTCTACCTCAACTATGCGCGTGAACA
>VFKJ01000571.1 GCA_009885595.1 Myxococcales bacterium
GGACGAGGTTCAGAACATGGAGGACGCGCTGGCTGCCACGCACGCCGGCGATCCCTCCGCGCTCCAGAGCCCTTCCGCCCCCAGCCGCGCCGAAACCGGCGCCTGAGTCTCAGGATTTGCCGCTGAAGAAGCGGTGAGAGAGGGCAGCTCCTTTGGGGGAGCTGCCCTTTGTTTTTGGTCGCTTCGCCTCGGCGCATCTTCCGCTGCGCTTCAGCTGCTTGGCCCAGCTGAAGCTGGGACGGCTTCGCTCCGACTTTTATTGGGGAGCCCCTTGCCACTTTGCTGCATTGCGTTATATCGCAGTGCGTCAAACTCGTTGTCGGAGGTTCAACCACATGGCTCGTAAGCAGACCGTCTCGTCCCCGTCCCCTGTCGCTGAAGTGCAGAGCGCCGTCCTCCACCAGCTCCACGACGCGCGGAAGCGGCTCGTCTCGTTCGAGAAGGAGCTGGTGAAGCGGGGCCGTGCGCAGCAGAAGGAGATCGAGTCGCTGATCAAGGGCGTGCGCACCGGCAAGCCGTTGAAGCAGTTCGAGAAGCAGGTGGGCGCGGTCGGCGCCGACGTGAAGAAGCGCCTCGACGGTCTCCAGGACCAGGTGCTGGCCGTGCTCGGCGTCGCCTCCCACGACGAAATTGTCGAGCTGAACCGCGAGCTTACGCGCCTGTCGAAGAAGGTTGACCAGTTGCTCGCGCGCAAGCCCACCGCCTCGGCTTGATCGACCGCAGGGGGGTTGCCCCTGTCCTGCGACATGTGGTTGGAGGTGGGCCATGGAGTTCTTCCAACAGATCTGGAGCCAGGCCCTCACCACGGTGCATGGCGCGGAGGAGGAGACCCAGAAGCTCCTCGGCCGGCTTCAGGGCATGAGCCAGGAAGAGCTCCGGAAGCTCAGCGAGCGCCTGGCCACCCAGCGCAAGGACCTCGAGCGGCGCATGGAGGAGGTCGTGAAGAGCTCCGTCGCGCGCCTGAAGGTGCCGCGGCGGGAAGAGGTGGCGCAGCTCAACGCGCGGCTCGACGGCCTGACCCGGCGGCTCGAGGGGCTGACGAAGTGAAGTGGGCCCTGCCAGTGGTGGTGGTCGCGTGCGCGGCCACCATCGGTTGGAACCTCAAGCCGCTGGCGGAGCCGCCGCTGGCGACCACCGTGCGCGTCGAGGGTGTGCTGTCCGTGCGCCACGCGGACTTCGCGCGCATCGAAGCGACCCTGCTGGAGCGGGCGCCGGGCTGGGGCATCGAGCTGCGCCAGCACGTCGCCCAGGCGATCGCCGAAGAGTCGGAGCAGGCCGGCCTCGACCCCATGCTGGTGCTGGCGGTGATCGAGGTGGAGTCGGAGTTTCAGCAGCACGCCACCTCGGTGGTGGGCGCCCGCGGGCTGATGCAGCTGCGGCCGACCACCCTGCTGTGGGTCGCCCAGCGGGAAGGGGTGAAGCTCAGCCGCGCCGAGCTCGCGGCCGACCCCGCCCTCAACGTTCGCCTGGGCGTGCGCTACCTCAAGTACCTCAAGGAGTTCTTCCGCGGCCGGCTCGACTTCGCGCTGATGGCCTACAACGCCGGCCCCAACAAGGTGAACGCCAGCCTGAAGGCCGGCAACACCGACGCGTGGCACAACTACGTGAGGGCCGTCCGTCGCGAGTACGCGGCGCTCAAGCTCGCGCACGGTGAGTCGGGCGATTGGACGATGGCTTCGCGATGAGCGACGGGAAGTGCGTCCAGGAGACGTACGCTCCCCACAACGCCTGCTTCGGCTGTGGCCCGGCCAACGAGAAGGGGCTGCGCATTCGCAGCTTCGTGCAGGGCGACGCGGTGGTGGCCACCTGGAAGCCCGAGCCGCACCACGAGGCGTTCCCCGGCGTGCTCAACGGCGGAATCATCGGCTCGCTGCTCGACTGTCACTGCAACTGGGCCGCGGCGATGCACCTGATGAAGACGAGCGGGGCGCAGACGCCTCCCTGCACGGTGACGGCGGACTACGCGATCGTGCTCAAGCGCCCGTGCCCCACGGATCAGCCGGTGAGCTTGAGCGCGAGGGTGGTGGAGTCGACCGAGGATCGCTGCGTGGTCGAAGGCGTGCTGGAGGCCCAGGGCAAGGTGCGGGGCACCTGCCGCGGGACCTTCGTGGCGGTGAAGCCGGGACACCCGGCCTACCACCGCTGGTAACTACTTGGCCGCGAGGTCGCGGTAGCCGGGGCGCTCGGGGATGGGCTGCTTGTTGCCGAGGTAGTGCCGCTGGTTCTGGATCTTGTCCTGCAGCAGCATCAGCCCGTCGAGCACCTGCTCGGGGCGCGGCGGGCAGCCCGGAATGTAGACGTCCACCGGGATGATGCGGTCGATGCCCTGGAGCACCGCGTAGTTGTCGTAGAAGCCGCCCGACGACGCGCACACGCCGAAGGCGATCACCCACTTGGGCTCGGCCATCTGCTCGAACACGCGCTTGAGGATCGGCGCCTGCTTCAGGTTGATGGTGCCGACCACCAGCAGCAGATCGGCCTGGCGCGGTGAGAAGCGGGGGAACTCGGCGCCGAAGCGCGAGATGTCGTAGCGGCCGGCCGCGACGGACATGTATTCCATGCCGCAGCAGGCGGTGGCGTAGGGGTAGGTGAAGAGCGAGTACTTCCGCGCCCAACCCAGGCCCTTCGAGATCATGTTCTGGAGGAAGCCGGTGGCCTCGTCCTTCCGCGTGGTGATGATCGGCGCGATGTCGTCTGACATGTCAGCTCTCCCAGTCCAGCGCGCCCTTTTTCCAGACGTAGGCGAGCGCGGCAGCCAGCGTCGAAGCGAAGACAGCCATGGTGATGTACCCGAACCAACCCAGCGCCTTGAAGTTAACGGCCCACGGGTACAGGAACACGGCCTCGACGTCGAACACGATGAAGAGCAGGGCGACCACGTAGAACTTCACCGCGAAGCGCTGGCGGGCCGAGCCCATCGGGGCGTTGCCGCCCTCGAAGGCCTCCGACTTCACCTGGCTCATCGCGCGGGGGCCGAGCGCACCGGCCAGAAGGGGAATGACGACAGCCATCACGCCGGCCAAAAGCAAAACGACAGCGACCGGTAAGTACGGAGTGAGCGGGTTTTCCATCGCGGAGCCACCTTAAGGATCCGGGCTATCACGGTCAAAGCGTTTCTCGGGAGTGACCGCGAGCTGGCCGCTTCAGATCACTGAATGACCTTCGCCATGCGGAGCACCACGGTCTCGAAGCGCGCGCCTACGGCCTTCGCTGACTTTTCGTTGATGATGATCTGCGGCTTGTCGCCGATCATCGTCACGCCGATGGGGAAGAACGACTGCACGCTCTCCTGGTCGAGGGCGAGCGCGTAGAGCTGGTTGTCCTGCGCCACTTCCCAGAGCGCCTTCACCGTCGCGGTCGGGGTGCCCTGCACCACGAGCAGCGCGGAGGCCTTGTGCTTGTCGATCTCCGCCTGGAGCTGGGTCTCGTCGCGGTAGTCGACCGAGATGTACTTGAGCGGGCGCTTCTTCACCTCGGTCACGCTGGAGTCCTTGAGCGTGTTCATCAGCGCGGTGCGATCGGCGGCCTGACCGGGCTCGGAGACCACCAGCAGCACGAAGGGGCCCGCGCCGCGGGCGTCGAAGTTCACGTCGTAGGTCAGGACCTTGAGCAGCACCGGCAGCGCTGCCTTCACGTCGACCTGGGCGCTCGCGCTCGAGGCTGCGAGCAACAGACACAAGGTGAGAAACCGCCGGACCCCCATGCGGGTCAGCGTAGCGCGCCTGCGTCGGACCGCTAGAGTCGTGGCCGTGGATCGTCGACGCGCCTCGCTGGACCTGCTCCCACCATGTGCGACGACCGGCATCGGTAGCCTCCCGCTTTCACTGGACGACGCCCTTCAGCTTTCGATGCAACAGGATGTTCCCTACCTGCCCGAGCTGGGGGCAGAGCCCCTGGTGGCGGGCTTTTCCCAGGGGGCCACGCTCGCCGCGTTCCTCGAGCAGGTCCAGGCGCGCCGACCGCGGTTCGCCAAGGTGCAGCTCGCCGGGCCGGCCACGCTCGCCGCGCACGGGCCTGGCCCGGTGATGGAGCACCTGCCGGAGACGGTGCGGGCGCTCACGCTTCGGCTCGCGCAGGCGGGGGTGACGCCGCTGGTGTTCCTCGACGAGCCGGCGCTGCACGAGGCGTCGGCGCCGGTGACCGCCCTCGAGTTCGTGCGGCGAACCGCGAGCGAGGCGGGGGCGATCGTCGGGCTGCACTGCTGTGGACAGGCGAACTGGGCGGAGCTGCTCGGGCTCGGCTTCGACCTCATCAGCCTCGACGCGCGGCTCTCACTCGACGCCTTGCTGGAAGACCGCCGGGCGTGGCTCCGATTTCTCGAGCGGGGTGGGCGGCTGTGCCTGGGCATCATCCCCACCGACGCGGGGGCTCGCTACGACGTGGACGAGCTGTGCGACTCGGTGGAGGCCTCGCTGCGCGCCACCACACCGCACTTCGAGCGCGCGCTCTCGCGCATGCTGCTCTCGCCGGCCTGCGGGCTCGCGCTCCACTCCGCAGAGGACGCGCGGCGCATCACGGCGGAAGTGAAGCAGGCGCAGGCGCGGCTGCGCTCACTGCTCTGAGGGTCGGTCAGCTGAATCTCCCTCTCTCCCCCGCGGGGGGAGAGGGAGATTCGGCCAGCGCGCCCTGCATCGCGGAGCTCATGCCCAGGGTGTCGAGCTCTTCGCGCGGCACCCAGCGCCACTCGAGATACCCCGTCGGCGGCTTCGACAGCCTCCGAGGCAGCGCGACGGCGTGCAGCCTCAGCACCAGATCGCGGTGCGTGAGGGTGCGCTCGAGCACGGTCAGCTCCGGGCCGATGCTCGCCTTCTTGCCGAGCAGGGTCTCGAGCGCGTGATCGCCATCGGCGCCGGGCCTCAGCTCGATGCCGGGCAGCTCCCACAGCCCACCGAAGAGCCCTTTCTCTTCCCGACGCGCGAGCAGCACCTCGTCACCGCGCCGCGCCACCGCCACCGCGAGCTCGAGACGTTTTCGCTTTGGCGGCTTCCTGGGCCGGGGCAGCTCGTCGACGCGGCCCAGGGCGAGCGCCCGGCACGAGCTGCGCACCGGGCAGACCAGGCACAGCGGGTTCTGGGGAACGCACACGGTGGCGCCCAGCTCCATCAGCGCCTGGTTCCAGTCACCGGGCCTTTCGCCTTCGACCAGCGCCCCTGCGGCGGCCCACAAGCCCGCCTCGCGCGCCTTCTCGCCCGGCACGCCGTCGAGCTCGAGCAGGCGCGAGAGCACCCTCGCCACGTTCCCATCGACCAGCGGCGTCTCCAGCCCGAACGCGATCGAGCCGACCGCGCCCGCGGTGTAGCGCCCGAAGCCGGGCAGGGTGAGCAGCGCGTCGACCGAGTCAGGCAGCTCGCCTTCGAAGCGCGCCACCA
>VFKJ01001221.1 GCA_009885595.1 Myxococcales bacterium
CCATGGTGACCGCGAGGGGATCGGGCCGAGCCACCGGGGTCGAGGGCGTGGTGCTGACCGTCGGCTGCGTCACCGGGATGCGAACGCCAGGGCGAATCGGAGGAGGCATGCGACATTGTCGGACAAGCCCCCGCGCGGGTTTTGTAGCGAAGAGTTACGCGTAAGCCAGCGGAACGGCTCAGGCCCCCAGCACCTGGCGGGCGCGGGCGTAGTAGGCGTCGCGGGCGGCCTTGCCGTTGTAGCCGCCGTTCACGCGGTAGGTGATGGCGTCGAAGTTCCCCGCGTCGGCGTAGCTGTTGAGGCCGCGGCTGTTCCAGAACCACTGCGCGATGCGGAAGCCCATCTGCGGGGTGGCGGCGAGCCCGGGGTTGTTCACGAGATCGACGCCGAGCGCGGCAGAGGCAGCGGCGTAGTTCGAGCGGCCGGTGAGCTGAATGGGACCGCGCCCCTTGAAGCGAACGCCGTCGCCGGGCTGGGTGTTGCCGAGATCGCGGCGGCCTTCGTAGGCGGCGCCCGAGGCGATCTCTTCGAAGTACCGCAGCTGCCCGCTCTCGTGCGCGAGCTGGGCGAGGAACGCGGCCTGGCGCTGCGGGGTGTTGATGTGGCCTTCCGCCATCGCCGCGTTGAGGTACGGCAGGTAGCGGTTGGCGTCCGCGTCGGAGAGGTTCGGCATGATGGCCTTGAGCTGGCCCGCGCTGATGCCGCCCGTCGTCGGTCCCGGCACCGGCCCCGTGGGCGTCACCGGCGCAGGGCCCGAGCCGCCCGGCAGCCGCAGCGGCTGGCCCACGTAGATGAGGTTCGGGTTGCTGATGCCGTTGAGCGAGGCGAGGGTGGAAACCGAAGTGCCGAAGCGCGCCGCGATGCCGCCCAGGGTGTCGCCCGAGCGCACGGAGTAGGTGCCGCTGCCGGCCGCGGGCGCGGGCGTGGGGGTGGTGGTCACCGGCGCGGCGCTGGGGCCGATGGAGAGCCGCTGCCCCACGTAGATGAGGTTCGGGTTGCTGATGCCGTTGCGCGAGGCGAGCGCGGAGACCGAGGTGCCGAAGCGCGCGGCGATGGCGCCCAGGGTGTCGCCGGAGCGCACCGTGTAGCTCTGGGTGCTGCTGTTGCCGGAGAGGTTCACCGGCGCCGCGGGCGTGGAGTCGAAGCCGTCGGGGATCTGCAGGGTGCGGCCCGCGTAGATGAGGTTCGGGTTCGCGATGTTGTTGGCGCGGGCCAGGGCTGCGACCGAGGTGTGGTACCGCGAAGCGATGCTGCTGAGCGAGTCACCGGAGCGGATGGTGTAGCTGGTCATGCTTCAATGTCGGCATCGCGGAGCCGCTCGTATTTCGAGGATCCTGCTCCACGCCTTGACAGCTGGCACACGCAGGTCGCAGGCCGAAATGTAGGTCTCCCTCTCCCCTGAAGGGGGAGAGGGAGAGGGAGAGGGGAAGAGTTGCAGTGGACTCGCGTCCGGCGAGGATGCCGCCCGTGCGGCGCGCGCTTCCCCTCTTCGCCTTGCTGGCCATCGCGAGCTGCCAGCAGCAGGCGTGTCTGCCCTCGAAGGCGGGAGGTTCGTGCGAGCCCCGCAACGCGGTTTGCCCCAGCGGCTACCACTGCGCGCTGGCGGAGATCTGCACCCGCGCCTGCGAACAGGCGAGTGACTGCTGGGTGCCCGTCGGCAACGGCTGCTACTACACCTACTTCCCCGGCCAGCTGCAGCCGGACGGCGGCGCCTACGTGGAGTCGACCGAAGACGGCTTCTGTCCCGAGACCAAGCTGCTGGAGTGCGTGGCCGGGTACTGCCAGCGGCAGGAATGCCTGAGCACCCCGTGCGACTACGATCTCTACGGACCCTCGGACTTCAAGGGCAACCGCGAACAGGGGCCAGGGCGATGAGGTGGGTGCTCGCGTTGCTGACGTGCGGACTGCTGGGCTGCGGCGCGTTCGCGTTGCCGGGGCGCCCTTGCCAGAAGCACGAAGACTGCGGCGGCCTCCAGCGGGGATATTGCTCGAAGGCGGAGATCTGCACCCGCGAGTGCAGCGACACCTTGACCTGCCCCGAGAACTCGACCTGCAGCCTGCAGGGGGCCCGCAGCGTGTGCTTGCCGAAGTGCGAAGGCGACGGGGAGTGCCTGGCGGGCTTCGGCTGCGTGGACGCGGTGTGCGTGCTGCTCGAGCCGCTCGAGCCCCCACCGAAGTGAACGAAATCGTAAGGTCCACCCCATGAAGATGATCGTCGCCATCATCCGGCCGGAGCGGCTGGAGTCCGTCGAAGAAGCGCTCAAGACGGTCCTCGACGAGGGAGATCACTACCGCATCACCGTCGACACCGTCGACGGCCACGGCCGCCAGGAAGGCGAAGTGGAGTTCTTCCGCGGTCAGCCGGTGCGCGCGGGCAAGGTGCAGAAGACGCGCATCACCGTGTGCGTGAACGACGCGTACGAGGAGAAGACGGTCGACGCGATCCTCGCTGGCGCGCGCAGCGAGGGCGGCGGCGCGGTCGGTGACGGAAAGATCTTCGTGCTGCCGCTCGAGCAGGTCATCCGCATCCGCACGGGCGAGCGCGGCGGCAGCGCGATCTAACGCCTCCCTCTCCCCCGCGGGGGAGAGGGTCGGGGTGAGGGGCGAGACCCAAGATGAAGCTGCATCACGAAGTGCACTCCGCGCCGGGCGCCACGCCGACGAAGGCCGTACTCTTCCTCCACGGCATCCTGGGCACCGGCGCGAACCTGCGCAGCCACGCGCGGCGCTTCATCCAAACGCGGCCCGAGTACCAGGCAGTGCTGATCGATCTCCGCGCGCACGGCGACTCGCAGGGGGTCGAGGGCGCTGACACCATCGCGAGCTGCGCAGCCGATCTCGAGCAGACCGCGCAAGCCCTGAGCGTGCCGGTGCGCGCGGTGGTGGGTCACTCCTTCGGCGGCAAGGTCGCGCTCGCGTACGCGCGGTTGGCGGCGAGGCTCGAGGCGGTGATGACGCTCGACTCCGCGCCGGGGACGCGGGTCGATGCGCGCGGCAGCGAGTCGACGTTGCAGGTGATCACGATGCTCGACGGCCTGGAGCGCACCTGGCCCAGCCGTGATGCCTTCATCGCCGCGGTCGAGGCGCACGGCGTGGCGCGCTCGCTGGGGCAGTGGCTGGCGATGAACCTCGAGCCGCGCCACGGCGCCTTCGTCTTCAAGCTCTCGATGCCCCGCATCCACGCGCTCATCGGCGACTACCTCGGGGTCGATCTCTGGCCGGTGGTGGAAGAAGCCGCGCGCACGCAGCAAGGTCCGCGCCTGCACCTGGTGGTGGGCACGAAGTCGACCGTGTACTCACCCGAAGAGCTCGCGCGCGCGCGCGCCCTCGAGGCGCAGGCGCAAGGTCAGGTGACGGTGGACCTCTTGAGCGCGGGCCACTGGGTGCACGTGGAAGATCCGCAGGGGCTCTCCGACGTGCTCCTCCATCGTCTCCCTCTCCCCCGCGGGGGAGAGGGTCGGGGAGAGGGGTAGAACTCAGGAGAGCGGATCGCTCTTCGCGAGGGCGCGCAGCAGGTCGCGCGCGATCCAGGCGCTCAGCGAAATGCTCACGGCCACCCACGCGGCCGTGGGCGCGTCGTGCTGAAGGAACAGCACCGCCACCAGCGCGGTCGAGGTCGGCACCGCCAGCCACTTGGCGCCGGTGAGGTTGAGGGGCAGCTTCCTTCGCATCGTCTGCAGCACGCCATAGCCGAGCACCGCGAGCGTCAACCCCGTCACCGGCAAGGCGATCAACGTGAGCACCAGGTCCACCGCGCCACCGCGGGGCAGCACCAGCTCGGCCGCGACGTCCTTCATGCGCGGTTCCCGGCTCGGCGCGGCAGCTGCCAACAGCGAACGCGCCTCCTCAGCGGTGATCTCGATCTTCTTCGGCGGAGCCTTCTTCTCTTCGACCTTCACCGGCGCCGCGAGCACCTCTTGCTGCGGCGCTCCGCAATGCGGACACGTCTTCGCCAGGGCGAACACCCACTTTCCACAGGCCCGGCAGGCGACGCGGTCCGTCATCGACGCTGCATGACAAAGCTGCCTGGCGGCGTCCAGCCGCGTACCCTCTGGCGCGTGCTGCCCTTCCTCCTCGCGCCGGTGCTGATCGGGTTGTCGATGCTGGTGCAGCGGCCGCTGGCCCGCTGGCTCGGCGTCCCCGGCCCGGTGTGGCCCCTGGTCCCCCTGGCGCCCTCGGTGCGTTGGAGCCACCGGCTGTCCATTCGGGGAGCCGGGCTGCTCTTCACCTTCCTCCTCGTGCTGGGAGGGATCTCCCTGCAGACGCGCCGCGAGCAGCGGCTGGTCCCCCGGGTCACCGTGGCCGAGGGGACTGCCGCGGCCGAAGCCGGCCTGCAGACGAATGATCTGATCACCGCGGTCGAGGGCGTCGCGGTGGACGACTTCAACGTGCTGCGAGAGGAACTCCTCCAGGGCTCGCAGGCGAAGCGGCTGACCCTGGTGCGCGACGGCGTGGTCCTCGAGCGCACCGTGACCCTGCGCGCCGGCGTGCTGGGCGTGAAGGCCAGCGGCGAGCAGCGCGAGGCAAGCGGCGCCGAAGCAGTGCAGCGCGCCGCGCGGATGCTGGTGACGCTCCCGGTGGTGTACGCGCGGCTCATCGGGCGCGCGCTCGCGGCTGGAGCGAAGCCGGCGATCAGCACCGCGGTCAGCCCCTCCGGACCGAGGCAGGGCCCCCCGGTCTGGCTGCTCGCGCTCACCCTCTCGCTGGCCTTCTCCTGGTGGCTGACGCTGGTGGTCGAGGTGTGCGCGCTGGGCGCAGGCGTGCTCCTGCAGCGCCGGGCTGTGCTACGCGCCGGTTCGTGATCAACCTGAAGGACCACGACTTCCAGGGCTTCGCCACCGCGCTGGCCCCCACGTCGCTCAACCGCGTCGAGCACCTCAAGCTCTTCGCGGCGGTCTTCAGTCACGGTGCCCAGCAGCTCGACGATCTGAGGAAGGCACCCCAGGTGCGCGCCAGCGTGCGTGATTGGGTGCTCGCCCACGGTGAACTCCCGAAGCTCGTCGTGGTGGAGCGGCGCAAGGCCGACGACGGCTTCGTGAAGTACCTGTTCGAGTCTCCGCTGGGCGGCCGCTTCGAGGCCGTGCGCATTCCCCTCTTCGACACCAAGTACATCGTCTGCATCTCGAGCCAGGTGGGCTGCGCGCTCGCCTGCGACTTCTGCATGACCGGGAAGATGGGCTTCCAGCGCAACCTCGAGACCTGGGAGATCGTCGAGCAGGTGCTGCAGATCCGCGCCGAGGCCGACCGCCCCGTGCGCGGGGTGGTGTTCATGGGCATGGGCGAGCCGCTGCTCAACTACGCCAACGCCACCCGGGCCGCGCGCATCATGTGTCACCCCGCCGGGCTCGCGATCGCCGCCAAGAGCATCACCTTCAGCACCGCGGGCTGGGTGCCGGGCATCCGCAAGTACCGGGCTGATCAGCTGCCGTATCGCCTCGCGTTCTCGGTCACCTCGGCGATCCCCGGCAAGCGCGCGCAGGTGCTGCCGGTGGAGAACACCTGGCCGCTCGCCACCCTGGTGGAGGAGATCAAGGCGTACGCCGAACAGACCGGCACCCGCGCGATGGTGGCGTACGTGATGATCAGCGGCTTCAACGTCGGCCGCGAAGACGCCGAGGCGCTGCGTGACACCTTCGCCGACGTGCCGGTGATGATCGACCTCATCGACGTCACGGACCCGACGGGCAAGTACCTGCCGCCCACGCCGGAGGAGCTGGCGACGTTCCGCGATCTGCTGCAGATGGTGAAGGCGCCCATCGCGCGCCGGTATTCCGGGGGCAAGGAGATCGGCGCCGCCTGCGGCACGCTCGAGGCGTCTCAGCGCGGCGGCGTGCTGATGGCGCCCCTCACCCCGACCCTCTCCCCGCTGGCGCAGGGAGAGGGAGAGGGACAGAGTCAGTGACTGACCTTGAACTCCACCCGGCGGTTCTTCGCCCGGCCCGCTTCGGTGTCGTTGGTGTCGACCGGCTGACTCGAGCCGAAGCCGCGCGAAGCGAGCCGCTCCGGCTCGACCCCCTTGAGCTGAAGGTACTTCTTCACCGCCAGCGCCCGCTCCTCTGAGAGCGGCTGATTGCCGGCCGGGTCGCCGGTGGTGTCGGTGTGCCCCTCGATGGTGAGCCGGGTGATCGACTTCGTGTTCACGAGGATCTTCGCCACCGCGTCGAGCAGATCGAGCGAGGCGGGCTCGATGTCCGCGCTGCCGTGCGCGAAGCGAATCGACTCCTTCACCACGATGGAGTCGCCCTCGAGCATCACCAACTCCGAGGCGTCACGCGGCCCGCCCCCGGGCACGGTGACGCACCCCATCGAGACGGACATCAGCAGGGCCACCCAGCGGGTCATCGCCATGAGGCCTCAATAGCACGCGGATTGCGGCGGCGAACTGAAGCGACCGGTGTTACCTGCCCGCCCATGACTGCCCTGCTCCACGCTCACTCTGGTCTCCGCTTCCTCGTGTTGCTCCTCGGCGTGGTGAGCCTGGTCGTGTTCGGCCTCGGGCTCGCCCGCAACCAGCCCTTCGGCAAGCTGCACCGCATCCTGGGGGCGAGCTTCGCGGGCTCGCTTCACCTGCAGGTGCTGCTGGGCCTCGCCCTGGTGGCGATGGGCCGGTGGTACCCTCAGCTCGCCGGGCACCTGGCGATGATGCTGCTCGCCGCCGGCGCCGCCCAGGCCGCGATGACCCTCAACCGCAAGCGCGCGGTGCCGGGGATGAAGCTGCCCCTCATCGGCGTGGTGGTGGCGCTGCTGTTGATCTTCGGCGGCGTGATGGCCATCGGCCGCGGCCTGTTCACGATGACCGTGGTCGGCTGACAGGCTCTCGAGCGCTCAGGCGAAGTTGAAGAGAAAGCGCAGCCCCTCGACCGGCTCCACCACGTCGCCGGGGGCGAGCGCCGCGCGCGCCGTCACCGCTCCGTTGACGCGCAACGCGAACGGGCCCTGCGAGGGGCGGAAGGGATCGGCGCTCTCGTCGAACACCACCCACTGCCCTTCGATCGATCGGTAGAGGGTGCAGCAGACGTTCGGCGCCACGCCCACCAGCCGCACCAGCGCGTTCGTCGACACGCCCACGTCGGTGCGCAGCGGGTTGAGCACCACGTCGGCCATCACGCTCTCGACGTCGGGCGTGCGCGAGAGCAGCGACAACATCGCGCGGCCTCCACAGACCACCACGCTACGCCAGTCGGGATCGAGCCGGGGCGCGCGCTCGCGCAGCCGGTGCCATGCCGCCGACGCCCGGGGCCACTCGCGGGTCTGGCTGACGAAGCCTAAGGAGACCGAGCGCAGCGCGGGGGCGCAGTCGAGCTGGGCGAGCCGCTCGAGGGTGAGCGCCGCGAGGATGTCGGGATCCTCGCCGCCCAGCGCGCGGCTGGTGGCGGGGCCGGAGAAGAGCGCGATGGCGATGCGCGGCAGCAGGCGCGCCACCGGCAGCCGCGCGAGCTGCTTGAGGTGCCACGCGAGCCCGGGCGCGCCGGTGACCGCCTGGCGGCTCAAGGTGAGGCTGGACAGCATGCCGCGGCTGCTCCAGGTGACGTCGGCCAGGTGACCGCGCACCGACTCCGCCAGCCCGAAGAGCTGCCGGCGGCGCGCGTCGTCATCGGCGCAGGGCGCCTCGCTCAGCCAGGTCGCCAGCGGGTCGCCCGCCTCTTCGAGCTGATCGCGATAGACGGCCCAGGTGTCGTCCTCGTCCGACGCGCAGAGCATCGACTCGAGGTCCTGGTGGTGCGGCCGCGCCGGGTGGACCGGGCGATCGCGGAACTCGAGCACCAGCCCGGGGTGCACGTAGAGGCTGTCGCCCTCGCGCACCGGCACGCGCCCGGAGCTGAGCAGCTCGTGCCCGCACAACGACGCGCGCAGCGAGGGCGCGGTGACGCGCACGAACGAGTGGTTCGCCTCGGTGCCGATCAGCAGATCACCCGCGCCGTGAGGCCCCAGGCGCAGCCTCGCCTCGCGGCCCGGGCCCACGCGCAGCGGCGTGCCCTCGCGCAGGGTAAAGCGCTCCCCCAGCCGGGCCGGCGGTGACTCAGGTGGAACGGCGATGACGATGGCTTCCATGGGGTGACGAGCCGGCGCACCGTAGCCGAAACCCAGGTCGCGGTGCGCAGCCAGTCTGAACTCCCGGTTTACTTCCCGAAGAGTCGGTACGTGTTCACCACCGCCGCGTAACCACCGTCAGGCAGCCACTCGGATCCGGAGAGCACGATGCCCTCGTCAGTCCCGGCCACGTTCTCCCAGACGACGTTGAAGCGGGTCTCGGTGAGCGGCAGGGTGACCTCTGCCCACGTGCCGCCGTCGAAGTAGATCGCGCTGGGGCCCGCGGCGCCCACGGCCCACACCTCACCGCTGGGCAACACGTCGAGGCGATTGAGACGAAAGTTCGCGGTGTAGACCGTGTCGAAGCCACCGTCCTCCTGCAGCCGGAGGATTTTCCCGTGGCCGGCCGAGTCATCTCGGGCCACCACGAACACGTCTTCGCCCTGGCCGTCGATCGAGTTGCAGCCGTCGGTGTACCAGTCGTCGACGACGTTCGCGGCGCCATACAGCGCGCCCAGCTCATCGGTGATGACGCACACGCCATCGCCCGTCGTGTAGTCGCCGCCCGCCACGTAGAACTTCCCCGAGGGCGCCCGATAGGCGTCGAGCATGTAGAATTGGGGCCTGGGATCCGCGGTCTGCACCAGGCCGCCGTCGCTGGTCCACCGGCAGACACTCATGGGGTAGCCGATCAGCCACGCCTCGTCGGCGGAAATGGGCAGCGCGTTGTGATGCGTGGGGCTGGTGAGCCCGCCGTCAGCCAGGGAGCATTCCGAGTAAGGCACCGGGGTGCCGCTGCCCACCACGTGCTGGGCGGCTCCGTTGTAGTTGAACCACTGATCCGACAACGAGACGCCGCGCAGGGTGCGCGCGTCGCGACTGCCGGGAAAATTCGAGCGAAAGATGGTGCTCGGCGTGCCGTTCACGAAGCGGAACTCGTAGTGCCTGACGAAGCTCGCGGTCTGGAACGAGGCGTAGACGTTGAAGCGATCGAGCGACTGCACGTTGAGCCCGGGCGCCATGCTGATGGTGGAA
>VFKJ01000472.1 GCA_009885595.1 Myxococcales bacterium
CGGTGCTGCTGGGCGGCGCGTGGCTGGCGCTGCGCGGCAGGGTCACTCCTCCTTCGCCGCGCGCCCTGCAGCCCTCGAGCTGAGCAACTCCAGCTGCACAGACCCGGTTCCCAATGGCACTATCCCCGACGTGAAGCCGTGGCCTTCGAGGTCGATCCTTCTGGGGGCGTGGCTCACCGCAGTGGTGAGCGGGCTGGCTTGTGACTTCAGCGCCCCGCGCCGGCAGCACTGCGAGCTCACCGGGCAGTGCGAGTGCTCCGGCGCCAGCTGCTGTGTGCGCACCGGTGCGTGCGGAGAGGGCCTGCCCTGCTGCGATGGCCTGAGCTGCACCCAGGGTCAGTGCGTGGGAGAGGCGAACGTCACCGTGGTGGTGACGCGCCTCGCCGACGCAGGAGGCCGCGTCGTCTCCAGTCCACCGGGGATCGACTGCGGAGAGGTTTGCAGCGCCGCTTTCCAGGGCGAGGGCGAGGTGACGCTGACCGCGGTGCCGGCCCCCCGCTCCGAGCTCGTGTACTTCGATGGCGGCGTGGCGGGGTGCTCTGCTCAAAGCTCGAGTTGCACCATCCCCGCCGGCCAGCGGGCCACCTTCGCGGTCATCTTCCAGCCGTACAATCTGGCCTTCACGCTCTCCCCGGGGTTCCTCCCTGTCGATCTCCTCGGGGTGGGGGACGGCGACGCGCGCTGTCAGACCGCTGCGGAGGACGCGCAGCTGCCCGGCCGTTTCCTCGCGCTGCTGGCCACGGACGCGGGCTGGGTGGGCAACCGCTTCGGATCCGCGCGCGGCTGGGTACGGCCCGATGGGCGCCCCGTGGCAGACACCATGAGGGAGCTCTTTCCCGTCTCCGGCGAGCCCGGCCTCCTCTACTCCCCGGCGGTGAGCCAGTTCGGAAACCCGGTGGAGGGCTCGGTGTGGACCGGGCTCACTGCGAATGGGCTGGCGAGCCCCTCCAGCTGTTTGCTCTTCACCGCGCGCAGTGGAACGCAGACCGCCACCCGCGGCTCCGCGGAGTATTCGTCCTCCACCTGGGTCGACAACGGCGGCTCCTACGCCTGCGACGAGAACTTCCTCCCCGTCGGCCTGTATTGCTTCGGGTCCGACTTCACCACGCCGGTGCGCAAGCCCGCGCGGAAGACCGGCCGGCTGGCGTTCCTCTCGAAGAGCACCTTTGAGCCTGGCGACGGAGGCATCGCCCTGGCGGATCAGGTCTGCGCCACCGACGCGAGGACCTACGGCCTCCAGGGCAGCTTCCGGGCTGCGCTCGCCCAGCCGGGCGTGGCTGCGAGCGCCCGCTTCGACGCAGGCCTGCCGTGGAGCCGGGTCGATGGTGTCGCCTTGTCCGCCACCCTGGAGGACCTCCTGGTCTCCCCGGGCAACGTGCGGCTGCTGAGCGCCCCCTGGATCGGCCCCGACTTCACGATTGAGGACGTGCAGGTGATGACCGGCGCAGGGGGCTTCGCGGAGCCTGGCTTCGCCGCCACCACCTGTGGCAATTGGACCCAGACCACCGGCACGGCCATCACGGGCGAGCCGGAGGCCGTCTCACGGCTCTGGTTCGACTATGGGACGATCGCCTGCTCGAGCACCGAGGCCCACGTCTACTGCTTCCAGGACTGACGATTACCAGTTCAGCGCCCAGGTCGCGTTCACGCGGCCGGGCAGCACCACCAGGCCCACGCGCTGATTGGGAGGCGCGCCCAGCACGGCCAGCACCGCGGAGGTGATCAGCGCCGCCCCGGCTCCACTGAAGAAGGCGATCGCTGCGATCTGGGCCGCCTGGCCTTCCGCCTCCCAGGTGTTGGTCTGCGCGGTCCAAAGGCCCCCCGAGGCGAAGTGGCTGGTGAGCCTGGTCGACCGATCCGAGGCCTGCACCGCGAAGAAGCTGCCGGCTCCCGCCAGCGCCAAGCCGCCGATGCCCACCAGCAGCCAGGGGCGCAACCGAAATGGCTCGGCGGCCGGCGGCTTCTCCCCGGGGCGCAGCGACTCGCGCACCTTCTGGGAGATCTCCCTCGCGCCCTCTGCCAGCGCGTTCAGGAGCGCCTCTTCGTTGGCCACGCGCTTGGAGATGAGGGCCAGGGTGCGTGCTGTCTGCACCTCGACCACCTTCACGTCGAGCAGGAACGAGCCCCCCAGTTTGGAGATGTTACCCACCACCAGGCCCTCCGCGCCCAGCGCGCCCCCCAGCTCGGCCATGCAGCTCGCCGCCGAGGCCTCCTCACAACCCAGCAGCTGTTTCTGCCGCTCCAGGCCCAGCAGCGCAGCGATCTCCGCCTGGGTGACCACCGTGACGCCACCCGCGAGCTGCATCTGGTTCACGAAATACGATTGGTACGCCTCACCGTCCCTGGCGCCGATGTTGGCGAACGTGAGACCGGGGGCCGCGAGGCGAACGGGGTGCGCCGCGGCGAGGAGGGTGAGGAGGATGGTCGAGGCGAGCATGCCGGGTCACTCCTCCTTCGCCGAGCGCCCTGCAGCCTTCGAGATGAGCCACATCACCCCGCCCACCGCGAGGCCCAAGGTGAAGATCACCGCCACGGTGGTGAAGCCGTAGATGAAGCGCACCCCCAGGGGGCTCAAGCGCTCCTCCACCCAGGCGCGGCGCAGCGGCTCGAACAGGCCGAACAGCTCCAGGGTGCGCGCGGGGAACGCCTCCAACGAGAGCGAGACCCGCTCGATCCACCGCGGGTTCCAGGCGCGGCGCACCAGCTCCACCGCCACCGCGATCACCAGGTAGATCCCGGAGAGGATGGTGGCGTTGGTGAGGCTGATCTTGAAGACGGGAACGTTCGCCATCGCGGTCACTGCGACAGCTGCTTCTTCAGGGTCGCGATCGTCTTCTTCACCCGTGAGAGATCGCTCTCGTTCTGATCGATCAGCATCACCGCCTCGTACTGGGTGATGGCCCTGGGGACGGCGTCGCCGCCCTGCTTGGCCAGCCCGTCGGCGTAGGCGAGCCGCGCCTGGCTCCAGGAGCCATCGAGCTCGGCGGCCTTGCCGTAGTGCTCCACCGCCTTCGCCTCGTCCTTCTCGCGGCGCGCCACCTCGCCTTGGGCGAACCACACGGCGGCGTGGAAGGGCGCGCTGGCCAGGGCGTCGTCCACCGCCTCGCGCGCGGCCTTGAGGTCGTTGTTGGCCAGCTGCACCCGCGCCAGGGTGGCCTGCAGGAAGCCCTTCTCCCAGGCGTTGGTGGAGCGGGCGATCAGCTGTCCGAGCACCTCTTTGGGAGCGGGCTTGCCGCGCCCCACCGGCCGGGCGTGCAGGGGCCCTGCGAGCCCACACACCGACTTGGGATCTTCGCGCAGCGCCGCTTCGAAGGCCTTCACCGCGGTGTCGTTGTTGGCCTGCCGCACGAAGGCGTTGCCGATCTCACAGAAGGTCTCGGCGTCCCGGGGGTTGAGCTTGTTGGCCTTCTCCAGCGCCGACATCGCGTTCCTGCCGTCACCCCGCGCGAAGAGAATGAGGGCCTTGGTGCGCCACACCTCGAGCTCTTCCGCGGTCTGGCTCACCTTCGCCGAGGCGGCTTCGGCCTCCTTGAGCTTGCCGGCCTGCAGGTAGACGATCGAAGCGTCCCGCCAGACCTGGTCGAGGGCGGGGTTGTCGACCGTCCAGGCGTCGACCTGCTTGAGGGCCTCGTTGATCTTCCCCAGCGAGAGCAAGGTGCGCGTCAGCAGGTGCCGCGAGGGCGCGTGGCTGCCGTTGCGCTCCACCGCGCGCGTCAGGGGCTCCATCGCCACCTCGGGGGGTACCCCGGCCTTGAGCAGCAGCTCGCCCAGCAGCGCGTTGCCCTCGTAGTCTGAGGGATCTTTGGCGGCCTCTTCCAGCTGGGTGCGCGCCTTGTCGAGCGCGCCCTTCTGCATGTACACGCGCGCCAGCGCGACCTGCACCGTCGACTTGTTCTTGCGCAGGGTGGCGGCGAACTTCTCCAGGGTCTGCAGCGCCTTGTCGCTCGAGCCCTCTTCGGCGACGTCGATGAGCGCGAGGTAGACGGCGGCCTCCGCGGGGAACTTGCCGTTGACCTGGGTGGAAGAGAGCTCGACCCGGGCCTTCTTCAGATCGTTGAGCCGGAAGTAAGCGACGCCGCGCAGCAGGGCGACCTTGCGGGCGTCCTTCTCCGGCTTGATGCGCTCGATCAGCTCCTTCTCCCGCGAGCGCGCCAGCAACACCCGGCCCAGGCCTTCCTTCGCGGCCTCGCTCTTGGGCTCCTGCTTGAGCGCGTCTTCGAACGACTTCTGGGCCTGCGCCATCAGGCCGGCCGAGCGCTGCGCGTTCCCCAGCGCCATGGCGAACTCGAGCCCGTACTGGGTGTAGAGCGGCTGGCCCTCGCCCAGCGTCTTGAGCGCGTCGTCGTGCTTGCCGCTGGCCGACTGCGCGCGGCCGAGCATCAAGGCGTAGCGGCCCAAAAGCGCGGTGGGGATCTCCGCCGATTTGGGCAGCCCCTCGAGATCGGAGAGCGCCTCGGGCAGCTCACGGCCCAGCTCCACGCGCGCCTCGGCGTGGCCGATGACCCGGGCCGGGTGGTACTTCGAGAGCGACTCCGCGCGGGAGAGCATCTCGAGCGCGTTGTCCCAGTCTTCGAAGGCCAGGTAGTAGTCGCCCAGCGCCACCAGCGCGCGGGTGTTGCGGGGGTCGAGCTCGGTGGCCTTCTTGAGCTGCGCCAGCGCCTCGTCGTACTTCTTGTCGGCGAGCAACAGCCGGCCCGCCTGCGACTTCACGGTGGCCTTCTCGAGCTCGGAGCCCAGCAGCTGTTGCCGCGCCGCCGCCCTGCCCGCCTCGTCAGCGGTGAAGAAGTCGACCACCAGCGCGAGATCGGGCCTCGCGTTGCGGGCGGCGGGGTTGGCGAAGGCCTGCACCGCGGCGTCGCGATCGGCCGGCAGCCCGCCGTGCTCCGCGTAGAGCAGCGCGTGGGCGAAGCCGAAGAGCGAGAGCGCCTCGGCGTTGCCGTCGTCCATCTTGAGCGCGTGCTCGAGCGAACGAATGGCCGCGCCGTATTGCTCCTTGGTGTCTGCGTTGACGGCCGACAGGCCCTTGGCGATCGAGGTGTCGAGGGTCTCGCCCTGGTTCTTCACGCGCGTCCAGATGAAGGAGCCGCCCAGCCCGCCGCCGACCACCAGGAGGACGGCGAGGGCGGCGATCTTGAGGCCGTGCGCCTGCCAGAACGTCTTCTTCTGCTTGGTGACCTCGAGCTTCTCGCGCAGCTCGCGCTCGTATTCCTTGGCGATCGCCTCGGTCGCCTGGGTGTTGAAGTGCACGTTGGGGACGTTCGGCGAGGAAGGCGGCTCGAGCGAGTCGTCGGGGATCTCGTCGAGCAGGCCGCCGCTGCCGCGGGGCTTGGGCTGGGCCACCGGCGTGGGGCCGCGCTGCGCCTGGTTCATGCCCGGCATGGCGAACTCGGACGTGGGCAGCTCGGACTGCGCGGAGACGATCTCGTCGAGCATGCCCCCCCCGGCGGGGGGCGCCGGCTGCAGCACGGGCGCGCCGGGCACCGGGGGCGAGAGCTCGGGGTTTTCCACCACCACCGAGGGCTCGGTGTTCGGGTACGAGGGGCGCGGCGGCGCAGCCGGGGCCTCGGGCGAGGCGCCCTGGGAAAGCGCGTCGAAGGTGCTGGTGAGGCCGCGGAAGGTGTCGGGCTCGTCGGCGCCCCCGGTCATCGCCGCGAAGGGATCGGGCGGCTCGAGACCGCCGGCCTGCGAGGCGGGGAGCTCCTGCGTGGGGCGCCCGGGCTCTTCCACCTTGCCGCTGATCATCGGCAGCTCTCCGCTGGGCACCGGCGGCGCGGAGCGATCGAGCGGCGCGCCCGGCGTGTAGGCGGTCATCAACACCGTGGGCTGAGCGTCGGGGTCGGCCTTGGCGGGGGTGAACCCGGCGAAGACGTCGGCCTCGTCGGACCCGCCGAGCGGAACGCCCTGGGGGGGCGTGGGGCTGGCGGCGGCCGGTGCGGGGGCCTGGGCAGCAGCCGCGACCGTAGCGAGCGCCTGGGTATCGACCGAGGTGCTGTCGTAGAGCACGGGCGCCGGACCGCCGGCGAGCGCCTGCTTGGCCTGATCGAGCCACTGGCTGATGCGCCCGTCGTTGGGCTGCAGCACGGCGGCCCGCCTCAAGATGGGCAGCGCGGAGCGGTAGAGGCCCTTGCGGAGCAGCGCCTCGCCGATCAAGTTGTACGCGTGCGGGTTCTCGCGATCGATGTTCACCGCGAGATCGAACTGCTTCATCGCGTCGGCGGCCTTGCCGGTGTTGATCAGGGCCTTGCCCCACAACACGCGGCCGACCACCGAGTTCGGGTGGTGGGTGACGCCCTGCTGGCACGTCTGAATGGCGCGGTCGTTCTCACCGCGATCGAGGTAGGCACGCGCGAGCTCCACGAAGACGGTGCTCGAAGGATCTTGCGCGAGCATCTGCTCGTATTTCTCGACCATCGGCTTGGACATTGCGGGCGCGACCATACCGAACGCGAGTGCTACCGTCCCGCGCCATGAACTCCCGCATCGCCCGGGTGTCGTTGGCCTCGCTCTGCCTCTTCCTGGGGGGCTGCGTGACCGTGCCCAAGGGTGAGGTCGACGATCTCAAGCCCGCGGTGCGCGCCATCATGCAGAGCTTCCGCTGGAAGGACTTTCGCGGGGCCGCCGACATGATGGTGCCCGCGCGCCAGGAGGCCTTCCTCAAGGCCCGCAAGGAGCTCAAGGACGACAACGATCTCTTCATCACGAACTTCGAGCTGGAAGACGCGAAGCTGTCCGGCGACATGCTGATCGCCAAGGCGGTCACCCGCATCAGCTGGTACCGGCTGCCGTCCAACTCCGAGAAGACCGCCACCGTCACCAACGTCTTCGTCTGGCGCGGCGGGGTGTGGCTGCTGGAGAGCATGGACGACGGGCCCTTCGAGGACCTGTTGCCCGACAAGAAGCCCGAGCCCCTCGACTCCGCTCGGGGTGACCGGGCGGCTGACGCGGGGCTCTGAGCCCGCAAAAAAAACCGCCCGTCGTCTCGGGGCCGGCCGAGGCGACGGGCGTCGAAGATTCCCCAATGGAATCCCCTTACCGGGGGTCTGACAAAGCAACGCAGGTGCCACGCCATTGACGGCAGTCAGACTCAGTAAGTACGGCGACTTGCGTGCTTACAAAGCCATCGAGACTGCGACGAAGGCACTCCTGATCACGACATTTCGGTCAGGGATTCCTCACTCTCCGAGGACGGAGCGGATGGTCTCCTTCATCGAGTGGCGCGGCTTCCAGCCCGTCTCCGTGGTCCAGCGGGAGCCATCGACCATACAGAGGAACTGAATGTGGTCGAGCTCCTCCGGGGGGTAGCTGGCGAGCCGATAGCGGAACAGC
>VFKJ01000302.1 GCA_009885595.1 Myxococcales bacterium
CTGCCTCGGGACTGCGTGGCACTTACGCGCGGCTTCTGGGCACATAGCTCAGCGGTAGAGCATCGCCTTCACACGGCGGGGGTCCCAGGTTCGAAACCTGGTGTGCCCACAGAAGACAGGAGGCCGGGGTCGCGAAACGCGGCTCCGGCCTTCGACTTTTCCGGCAGGCGGTTACACTTCGGCTCGTGAGCCCGCTGCTCCTCGCCCTCGTGATCGTCGCCCAGAGCACGGTCTACGTGTGGACCGACAAGGACGGCCTCGAGCACTTCACCGACGATCTCGCCTCGGTGCCCCGCGGCGTGAAGGTGCGCACCACCGAAGGCGCGGCGATCTCCCGCATCGAGCCCGACACCTCGAAGAACGTGCGGCCCGCGGTGGTGAGCGCGGCCAGCGAGCCCACGCTCCCCAGCGCGTCCGAGCAGGGGTGGCGCCAGCTCTTCCGGGACGCGCGGACCAGGGTGAGGGTGCTCGAGGAGGACATCGAGGCCGATCGCACCAGGGTCGAAGAGGTCAACGGCCTGCCCCTCACCGCCCAGTTCAACTGCGCCACCGGCTTCTACCCGCAGCCTGTCGTGGTGGGGGGCGCCACCACCACGGTGGTGGTGGGCGGTCAGCCCGCTCCGGGACCCGGCGTCAGGGCCACCGTGACGGGGACCGTGGTGCACCGCTTCCCCCCGCTGTACGCCGCGCCCTGCTTCTCTGGCTTCAACCCCGAGTTCGAGCGCGTTCGCGAGCGCCTCGACAAGAACCGCCGGGAATTGGTACGCGCCCGCGAAGAGCTCGCCGATCTGGAACGGCGGGCATCGTTCGAGGCTGTTCCGCTGCACTGGCGTCGCTGATAAACGCCGTTCGTCGAGGTCCCGTAGCTCAGTTGGATAGAGCACATCTTTCCTAAAGATGGGGTCGCAAGTTCGATTCTTGCCGGGATCATGTGTCGTCCAAGCTGCTGACCCAGGAGACCGTTCCTCCGGCCGTGCTGGAGGTGATCAAGGGCCTCCAGGCCGGCGGCTTCCGGGCCTTCCTGGTGGGCGGCTGCGTGCGCGACATGCTCCGCGAGCAGCCCCCGAAGGACTTCGACGTCGCCTCCAGCGCGCTGCCCGCCGACGTGCAGAGGCTGTTCAAGAAGGTGATCCCGACCGGCATCGAGCACGGCACCGTCACGGTGGTGCTGCGGGGCCTGCACGTCGAGGTCACCACCTTCCGCGCCGAGGCCGACTACGTCGACGGCCGCCGCCCCTCGAAGGTGGAGTTCCACGACGACATCGAGGCTGACCTCGGCCGCCGCGACTTCACGATGAACGCCATCGCGTGGGATCCCATCACCGGCCAGAAGGTCGACCCCTTCGGTGGTGAGGCTGATCTTCATCGCCAGGTGGTGCGCTGCGTGCGCGACGCCCTCGAGCGCTTCTCGGAAGACGGCCTGCGCCCCCTGCGCGCGGTGCGCTTCGCCACGGTGCTCGACTTCACCCTCGACCCCGGCACCGAGGCGGCGATCCCGAAGACCCTCACCGTGTTCCGCAAGGTCGCCGCCGAGCGGGTGCACCAGGAGTTCGTCAAGCTGCTCGTCGCCCCCTCCGCCACCCGCGGCCTCACCTTGCTGGCGAGCACCGGGCTGCTGGGCGAGTTCCTGCCCGAGGCCTCCCTCGCCGAGCTCGACGCCGTCGGCCGCGCGCCGCGAGACGAAGTGATCCGCATGGCGCTGCTGCTGCTCGGGCAGACCCAGCCGCGCGAGGTGATGATGCGGCTCAAGTTCCCCAACAAGCTCGCAGAGGACACCGCCGCCCTGGTGCTGCGCGCCTCGCTGCCGCCGCCTTCCGCCACCGACGCCGAGCTGCGGCGCTGGCTCTCGAAGCTGGAAGCCGCGCGGGCCGCTGCGTTGCTGGCGTTGCACGAGGCGAGGGGCTCGCTGCCCGCGGGTCTGCGCGCCCGGGTGGAGGCGATCCTCGCCAGCAACCCGCCGCTCACCACCCGGCAGCTCGCCCTCGACGGGAAGGCCCTCATGGCCGCCCTGGGCACCGGTCCTTCGCCCGCGATCGGCCACGCCACCAGGCACCTGCTCGAGCTCGTCCTGGAGGCACCCGAGCGGAACACGCCAGAGGGTCTCTTGACCGCTCTCAAGGCCTGGACGCCGCCCGCCTGACTTTTCCCACAGGGTTTCCCACACCCACCCCTGCGCGCCTCCCTCTGTCTTCCGAGGGCGGAATGGTTCGCTCGGAGGTGTCGGAAGAGACCCAGCGATATCATGCGCTTGGGACGGGCCCGGGAGGCGGAAGTTACCGGTTGCACACATGGCCCCCTGCGACGGGTGCTTGTGGAAAAGGTGCCCTGGACCGTTTCCAGAGCGGCCCTGGGCGAGGGGGTTTCAGGAAGCCGGCGCCTGTGACATCCCCCCCGCATGCGCGTCGTCGTCGCCATGTCCGGAGGGGTCGATTCCTCAGCCGCCGCGGCCCTGTTGAAGGAGCAGGGGCACGAGGTGATCGGGATGACCCTGCGCGTGTGGAGCTACGAGAGCACCGCCCAGTGCGGCAGCTGCTGCAGCCCCGACGACATCGACGACGCCCGGGCGGTGGCCGAGAAGCTGGGCATTCCCTTCTACGTGGCGAACGTGGAGGACCTCTTCAAGGAGCGCGTCGTCACCCCGTTCGTGCAGCAGTACCTCGGCGGCCGCACGCCGATTCCGTGCGTGGCCTGCAACCAGGACGTGAAGTTCGGCTTCCTGCTCAAGCGGGCGCGGCAGCTCGGCGCGCGGCTGGCGACGGGTCACTACGCGCGGGTGACGGAGCACGACGGGCGCTTCCTGCTCCAGCGGGGCGCGGACGCCGCCAAGGATCAGTCGTACTTTCTCTTCACCCTGGGGCAGGACGAGCTGCGCGACCTGGTGTTCCCCGTCGGCCACCTCACCAAGCTCGAGGTGCGGGCGATCGCCGAACGGCACGGGCTCGTCACCACGCACAAGGCCGAGTCGATGGAGATCTGCTTCGTGCCCGACGGTGACTACGCCCGCTTCGTGGAGAAGGTGGCGGGCGCGCAGCCGAAGGGAGAGATCGTCACCGCGAACGGCGACGTGCTCGGCGCGCACGACGGCATTCACAAGTACACCGTGGGGCAACGCAAGGGCCTGCAGGTGACGCACGCAGAGAAGCTCTACGTGCAGCGCATCGAGCCGGAGACCCACCGCGTGGTGGTGGGGCCAGCGTCCGAGACGGAGCGCGACAGCTTCCACCTGCTGCGGCCGCACTGGGTCGACGGCGCGCCGCCGGTGGAGAAGCCCGTCACCGTGCGCATCCGCCATCGGCACCAGGGCGCGCAGGGCAGGGTGAAGCTCGAGCTCAACGGTCACTTCAAGGTGATGCTCGACGCGCCCGCGCGCGCGGTGACGCCCGGCCAGGCCGCGGTGGTCTACGAGGGCGAGCGGGTGCTGGGGGGCGGATGGATCGCCTGATCCTCATCGGGGGCGCGCTGCTGCTGGCGGCGTGCACGAAGGATCCCGAGGTGGCAGTCTGTGGCCTCCAGGCCGCTTCGGAGCCGGTGCTGCTGGAAGGGCGCAAAGAGGTCGCGTTGAGCGTCGGCGCGAAGTTGATGCCGTCCGATCGGATCGAGGCGCAGGGCTTCGCGCTGCTGGAGTGCTTCGGCGGCGCCCTCAAGGTGCTCGACGACGAGAAGGTGCTGGTGGGCGACCTGAAGGAGTCGAAGATCGAGGCCACCACGATTCCCCGCTTCGTGCTCAAGGACGGCAAGCCGGTGAAGGCCACCCTGCTGCCTCCCTCGATGTTGCCGCGGTACTCGGACAACCGCTTCACACCCGCGAGCGCCTTGTCGGTGGGCAACGACCCGACCTCGGCCGACTACTTCAAGGCGTTCTTCACGCCCAACGGCATCGAGAACATGGCCTCGGCCCCGCGCGAAGACGGCCCCGTGAAGCTGCCGCCTCCATCGCAGCGCGTGAAGGTCTCGCGCATTCACGCCGGACCCCTGGGGCAGGGCGGACCGCGCCTCGAGGTCGAAGACGAGGTGGTGTTCGCCGAGACCGACGAGCTCGCCACCGCCGCGCTGGCCGAGGGGCACACCTACGAGCTGGGCCGCACGGTGCGGCTGGTGCTGCCCGACGGCGCCGAAGCCGTCCTGCTCCGCGACGGGGCGGAGATCGAGCTCGAAGGCCCCATGGATCTACGACTGCCTTGAGCTCAGGGCGTCCGCTGAAAATTGACGCCCTGATACAGCGCGCTACCTTGGTGGTGCGACATGCGCGACTCCCACCGCCTGAAAGAGAAGTACGAGCTCTCGCTCGACAACCGCCAGATCGTCTCCATCACCGTCGCCTCTCTGGTGGTCCTGGGCGGCGTGTTCATGCTCGGGGTGGTCGTCGGCAAGAAGCTCTCTGCCGAGACCGCGGCGATCGATCAGCAGCCAGCCGATCTGCTCGGCCAGCTCGATCGCAAGACCGACGCGCTCGAGACGGTGAAGGCCGACGCCGCGCTCACCTTCCAGGACGAGCTCACGCGCAGGGCGCCCGAGCCGGTGGCCGAGGCGCCCGCGGTCAAGCCTGCCGAGCCGCCCAAGCCGGTCGAGCCCCTCGCAGTCGCCCTCAAGAGCGCAGATGCCGCCACGCCTGAGCCCGTCAAGCCGCTCGCCGAGACGCCGAAGATCGACTCGGTCGCCACCCGCACCGTCGATGGGGGCGGCCTCAAGGAAGCGTTCGGCAAGGCTGCGCAGCGTCCGCCGACCGAGACCGCGCCCGACGGAACGTGGACCGTGCAGCTCTCCGCCTACCAGGACAAGGGCGAGGCCGATCGCTTCGCCGCCGGGCTGCGCGACAAGGGCTACGCGCCGTACATCGTCGAGGCGACCATTCCGGGGAAGGGCACGTGGTTCCGCGTGCGCATGGGCCGCTTCGGCACCAAGGACGCGGCTTCCCGCTACATGGACGACTTCCGCCGTGAGACGGCGATGAACGCCATCGTCACCACCGCCAACTGACCCCTCGACTCCGGGTCTATCCCTCGTTGTCGGGGTTCTTCGTCCACTTGTCGACGTTGCCGTCGCCGTCGAGATCCTCGCGGATGCGATCGACCTGGTTGTTCTCCCAA
>VFKJ01001065.1 GCA_009885595.1 Myxococcales bacterium
CCGACCGATCGACATCCAGAGGCTCATCGAGCTCGCTGAGAATCGGCCAGAGTCGAGCCGGCCACGACCGATCGACTTCCTGACGCTCCTCGAGCTCGCCGACCGCGGTGAACCCATCCCTCCGTGGAAGGGGTGAGTCTCCTCGCCCAGCTCAGCGTCGCCCGACGAGCGCCTCCACCGGCAGTCCCGCCAGGCTCGCGAGCGTCGACTGCTCAACCCGGAAGCCCGCCGCCTCAACCAACTCCCGCAGGGGAATCGCCCGGCAATCGACCAGCGTCGGCAGCTTCCGGTGCGCCCACGCGTAGAGCCTCGTCGCCAACCGGGGCGTGGGTGGCGGCACCAGGCTCACCACGCCCAGGCGGCCGCCGCTGCGCAGCACCCGGCGCCACTCCGCGAGCACCGTCGGCAGCTCCGGCGTGTCGAAGAGCTCGAGCACGAAGCTGGCGAAGACCGCGTCGAACGACTGAACCGCCCAGGGCAGCGCCGCGGCGTCACCGGTGACGAGCTCCACCCGGTCGCCCAAGCCCGCGCGCTCCACCCGCGCTCGCGCCACCGCCCGCATCCCCGGCGAGAGATCGATCGCCTTCACCCAGCCCGTCGACCCCACCGCGCGCGCCAGCGACACCACGCAGGCGCCCGTGCCGAAGCCGACCTCGAGCACCTGCTCGCCCTCCCGCGCGGCCAGCAGGCGCAGCCCTTCCTCGCGGTGCGGCGCCTCGAAGCGCCCGGAGACGAGCTCATACGCACCGGCGAGCCGGTCGTAGTTCGCCTTCGCTGCTGCGCGGCTGCGGGTGACGGGTTCGATCACTCCCACAAGCTCGCACAGCGCCGAAGGTGCGAGAAGGCCCACGGACAGCAATGGCGAGGCCACCGTGTCGCCGGAGACCCGCAGTCCGCTCCCGATGGCGGCCCGCGCTACTTGTTCGCTTCCTGGCTGCTCTCGCCCTCGACCTTGATCCACTTCGCGTCGCGGTTCTTCCACACGGTGCTCTGCACGGCGCTCTTCGCGGCCGGAGTGGACACGCCCCCCATCGGGGCGGCCACCGTGTTCGCTTCGGTGTCGATGGCCTGGGTCAGCTGCGGCGGCAACCGCTCCTTCGCGATCCGGAACGGCGTCGTGGGGCTCGGGCTCGCGCGGTGCGAATCGATGCAATACACGTCGAGGTTGGCCTTCACGCTCGCGCCGGGCGCGAGCTTCAGCTTCTCGAAGCGCCTCGAGTCGACCTCGTAGGGACCCACCGCACCGAGACGCTGCGGCGCCTTGTCGGGATCCATCGCCGGCACGAAGAAGAGCCCCGCCGCGGAGAATTCCTGCTCGGTGCTGGTCGGGTTCTTCACCTCGACCGTGATCGCGCCGTTGGTCGAGCCGTTGTACGAGACCACGCGCACCTGGAGGCCGGTGGGTTTGGCGCCCGGCACAGGCGGGAGTGGTTGGAACGCGGCGAGGATCGAGGCGAGGAGGAGTGGGGTCATCCGCCCTTGAACGGATGGGGAGGAGAAGAGATCTACCCCCTCACCCCGACCCTCTCCCCCGCGGGGGAGAGGGAGATTCAGTTCTTCGCCACCACGTCGGCCTTGAGCCCCTCGACCCACGCCTTGTGCTCGTTGCCGTAATACAGGTACGCGCGGCTCGCCGGCCCCACGTACTTCCCGGGCACCGCGGCGATCAACGACACCGGCACGCGCAGCTGCGACCTGGGCGTCATCCCGCGCCAGTACAGCACCACGTCGCGCCCCATGATCTCGTAGGCGTCGATGGTCTTCGCCTTCACCAACTCCTTGAGCTGATCAATGCGCGGCTCGAGCCCGCCCGGCACCCCGACGATCGCCACCACGGTGGGCAGCTGCGTGTCCGTCAGGTTCGTCACCCGCGCGGTCGCCTCGACCACGTCACCCTCGTTGATCGCCTTGCCCGTGAACGCCACCTCGAGCCCCACCTTCGTCTCCGGCGAGTTCTCCGGCTTCACCCGGTTGCTCTTCACCGCCATCGACCACGGCAGCTGGCCGCCGCCTTCCTGCACCAACTCCAGCGTGTGCTCGCCAGGACCGAGCAGCTCGGACGCGTCGGGCAGCAGCAGCGCGGTCTGGGTGCTGCCGTCGTACTTCACCGCCGCGCCGAGCGGCTTGCCGTCGACCAGCAGCTTCACCGCGCCCGGCTTGCGACCCGCGCTGCGCACCCGGTCGTATTCGAGCACCGCGCGCAGGGCGAGCACCGTGCTCTGCGTCGCGCCGTAGCTGCCGTCCTTGCTCGCCTCGGAGAGGCCCTTGATGGCCCTCTCCACGTTGCCGGTGAAGTCACCCCCCGCCCGCAGCCACGCCAGCGCCGCGAACGCGGTGGTCTCGATCGCGAGCGACTGCCCGGTGCTGCCCACGATGCTCTGGGTGCCGCCCCGCACGAAGCCCTTCTCGTCCTGCAAGGCGGCGAGCTTCTTCATCAACGAGTCCGCGGTCGCCGAGTCACCCGCGAGCTGCGCCACGTTCGCCGCCACCGCGGTCACGTAGCTGTTCTTCGAGGCGAGCCCCGCCTCCTTCACCCGCTTCACTTCCGCGGTGAGGCCCTTCTCGCCCGTCGAGATCAGCGCCCAGGTGATGAACGCATCCGAGGTGTCCTTGTCTTCGACCCAGGTGTGCAGCGCGCGGCGCTTGCGCTCGAAGCCGCCCTTGCCGTCGCGCTGCTTGAGCAGCCACGCCTTGGTGTTCTCGAGCATGCCCAGGTCCACCGGGCGCACCTTGGCGATGTCGGTGAACTCGAGGATGCCGTAGGCGGTGAGCGCCTCGTGGCCGGGATCCTCACCGAACCACTCGTAGCCCTTCTGCTTGCACTCGAAGCCGACCAGCCGCTTGTAGCCGCGCTCCAGCTTGTCCTGCGCGTCCTTGAGCAGCGCGGGGTCGGAGCCGGTGTGGGTGTTGAAGTACTGCACCGCCATCGTCATCGGGTACACGGTCGACGACGTCTGCTCGAAGCAGCCCGAGGGCTCCTGGATCATGCTCTTGAGCGCGCTGGAGAGATTTCCCGCGGGCGACGGATAGATGGCGATGCTGGTGCTGACGCTGCCGGGCACGGTGTCGGCGGGCATGGTGAACTTGAAGCTCGCCTTGCCGTTCGCCGCCAGCAGCCCGCCGGCGTTCTGCGACACCGGGAAGCCCTTGGGCTTGATCGACAGCTCGCGGGTGACGACGTCGGAGTACCCGCCCGCGCTCGCGTTGAGCACCAGCTCGGTGCTCTTGCTCTTGGGCCCGATGGTGACCTCCACCACCCGGCGCGCGCGCTCGTCTGACTTCAGGGCGAAGGCCGGCGGGGCGGCGAAGCGCAGGTCTGCCTTGGTGCTGAGGGTGAGCGACACCCCGGCCAGCGGTTCCCGGGTGCCGTTCACGAAGG
>VFKJ01000647.1 GCA_009885595.1 Myxococcales bacterium
CCTGCGGGCAGCTCGCTGCAGGAGGTCACCCTGAGCAACAAGCGCGAGGGCACGGCGTACACCGTGTCTGCGGCGGCAGGGCAGATCACCACCGTCGCCGGGGCCTTCGGCGCGGGCAACGCGGTGGTGGTGAGCTACCGCACCGATGGCCGCTTCGGCTGGAAGCGCTCCGCGGCCGACTCGTCGCAGAACCTCTACCCCGCGCCCATCGCCGACTCCGACGAGGTGGACGCGTCGTGGGGCGACTGGAAGGGCCTGCCCCTGCTCGATGGCACCTACACGGTGGGCATGTGGGCCAACAAAGACTTCACCGTCACCCCCGCCGGCGTCGCCACCACCACTCAGGCGTGGAACGTGTGGAACAACGACAACACCACCTACCGGATGATGGCCAGGCCGGCGACGAAGGACCTCCTCTTCGGCGCAGCCACCACCGTGCAGAAGCGCGCGGTCATCTCGTCGGGCGCGAACTGCAACGTGTGCCACACCGATCTCGCGGCTCACGGCTTTGGCCGGCGTGGCCTGGAGACCTGTCTGCTGTGCCACAACGCCCCTGGCCTCGAGGACGGGCCCAAATACACCTACTCGGCCTGGTACGTGCGGCCCACTCCGGGCGTCACCATGGACTTCCGCCAGCTGGCCCACCGCGTCCACGCGGGCAAGGAGCTGCGCCGCCCCTACGAGGTCAACGGCGTGTTCCTGGGCGTGCCCTACGCGGTCACCTACGACAGCGTCGGCTTCCCCTCGTTCGTCGGCGGCGTCTCGGAGTGCACCAAGTGTCACGGCCCGGGAAACACCGCCTGGCAGGAGCCCCAGACCCAGACTCACCCGCTGGCCGCCGCGCCGAAGCGGAACTGGGCCGAGGTGTGCAGCTCGTGCCACGATTCCGAGGCGGCCGACTCGCACTTCTTCGTGCAGACCAATAATGGATCTGAGTCGTGCTCCGTCTGTCACGGCAGGGGCCGGGAAAACTCAGTCGAAGTGGTGCACAAGGTCCGCTGAAGGAGCGCACCGAGAGCCCCGCGAACCTCGACGCCACCGCGATCGATCAGTGCGGATCTGGGAGCCTCCAGCGCAACCCCTGCGTCGCCCCACAGAAGACGCAATCTATTCACCCAGCCCCGCCGCCTTCCCTCCCCCCCCAAAGGAGGGCGCACCGTTTGCATGCGCAAGTACCCACCAACGCAGGAATTCTGAGGACCCACCCATGAAACGCTTCGCCCTGATCACGCTCGCCGCCGTCGCCCTCTCTTTCCACGCCCAGGCGGCGGACAAGAAGATCGAGCGCCTGTACGGCTCCAAGTGCGGCTCCTGCCACGGCAAGGACGGCAAGGCCCAGACGGAGAAGGGCAAGAAGATGGCGATGCGCGACCTCGCCTCCGAGGACTTCCAGAAGCTCAGCGACGCCGACATGATCAAGGGCATCAATGATGGCGTGAAGAAGGAAAAGGACGGCGTGAAGCAGGAAATGGACGGCTACAAGGAGGAGATCAAAGCGCCTGAAGTCGAGGCGCTCGTGAAGTACCTCCGCGAGTTCAAGAAGTAATTCGAGCCCACTCTCCGCCGTCCCACGTCGCAGCGCCCCGGTCCAAGGCCATGAGAGGCAGTCAGACAGTCGCCGCAGTCCTGGCCCTGGCCGTGGTCTTCGCCCTCCGTGCGCAGGCCGCCGACGTGAGCGTGTATTCCAACACGCTGGTGGGCGGCCGCCCGGACCTCGTCGATGGCCAGGTGAAGACGGTCGTTCCGATCTACCAACTGGTCGGCGTGCGGGCGAAGAACATCGAGGTGCCCGGCTTCGACGACCTCGGCGTCGCGGTGGACGCCTGGGGTGGGCTGACGCTGCCCAACTCCGCGCAGGGCGTCGGCGCCGGTGACGTGAACCTCGCCTTCATCGAGGGCCGCGCTTTCAAGAAGCGGCTCAAGCTGCGCCTGGGGCGCCAGTTCGTGGTGGGGGGCGTCGCGCGCGCGATGTACTTCGACGGCCTCTCCGCCGAGTACCGCAGCCAGGTGGGCATCGGGCTGTCGGCCTTCACCGGCATTCCGGTGGACCGCCGCTTCGCCAACTTCCTCCAGGGCGACTTCGTGGTCGGCACCCGCGCGTTCTTTGCGCCGAGCTACACCACCGAAGTGGGGGCGTCGTTCATTCACATGCTCCAGAAGGGCGCGGTCGCCCGGCAGGACGCCGGCCTCGACCTGCGCTGGCAACCCTTCCGCTCGCTGGGGGTGGGTGGGGCCTTCGTGTGGAGCATCGCCGACGCGCGCATGGCCGAGTTCGACCTCGGCCCCCGCTGGACGCCCTCGGACAACTTCGAGGTGCAGCTCAACTACCGGCGCACCGCGCCTGACCTGTTTCTCCCCCGCAACTCCATCTTCACCGTCTTCGCAGACACCAGCCGCGACGACGCCGGCGGCAGCATCACCTGGCAGCCGGCGCGGTTCGTCACCCTCTTCGCCGACGCCCGGGTGCTGTGGCTCAACGGCCAGCCGGGCTTCGACGCCAGCGGCCGGGTGCAGCTGCGCCCCTTCCGTTCCCCGGCCACCACGCTCACCGCGCAGTACCGCCGGCTGCAGGTGCCTTCCGCCAACGGCTTCCACCAGGCCCGGCTCGCCGCGCGCCACGTGCTGCCTTCCGGCTTCGGCCTGGCGGTGGACCTCGAGACCTACGCGCTCGACCAACCGGTGCGCGGGCAGACCTTGAGCTTCTCGATGTCGGCGACCGCGACGTACACCATCTCGAAGCAGTGGTTCATCGGCGCCACCCTGTTCGCCGCCACCACCCCCACCTTCGAGAGCCGCTACGAGGCGGTGGCCAAGCTCACTTTCCTGTTCCCCGAGGGACACCACTGATGAGTGCCGCTCGCTCCTCACGCCTGCTGACCTTCGCGGCCGCCACGCTGCTGACCGCCTGCGCCAGCCTCGTGGGCGTGTTCGTGTCGAACCAGGACACCCTTCGCATTCCCCACGCGCGCCACGCCGAAGCCGAGGTGGAGTGCGCCACCTGCCACGAGACGATCTTCGACTCGACCACGATCGACGAGGGCTCCTTCCCCACCGAGAAGACCTGCCTGGGCTGCCACAAGCAGGAGAAGGCCGACTGCGCCTTCTGCCACACCAAGCCCGACAAGCCGCTGAAGCTGCCCGCGCGCTCGCGCGACCTCATCATGAACCACAGCGCGCACATGGAGCGCGTGAAGGAAGACTGCACGGTCTGCCACAAGCAGCTGCCCAACCCCTTCCGCACCGAATACCTGGCGCCGCCGATGGACGCCTGCCTCAGCTGCCACGTGCACCAGGAGCAGTACGACGCGGGGAACTGTCAGGCCTGTCACAAGGACTTGAGCAAGTACAAGTACCGCCCGGTCGGTGACTTCTCGCACAAGGGTGACTGGGTGAAGAACCACCGGCTCGACGCGCGCTCGGCCGGGGCTTCCTGCGCCAGCTGCCACGAGCAGACCTTCTGCAGCGAGTGCCACGCGAAGACGGTGGCCGCGAGGATCGACTTCATCCTCCCGGAGCGGGTGGACCGGAACTTCATTCACCGCAACGACTTCACCAGCCGGCACCAGGTGGAAGCGCGCGCCGACGAGGCGATGTGCCAGCGCTGCCACGGGCTCAACTTCTGCCAGGCCTGCCACGCGCGCAACGGGCTCAACCCGCTCAGCGGCAACACCCTCGATCCGCACCCCACCGGCTTCGGAGACGGGCTCGTTCACGGGCCGGTCGCGCGCAAGGACATCGTCAGCTGCGCGGCGTGTCACGATCAGGGGGCCGCTTCGAACTGCGTCAACTGCCACAAGGTCGGCGGCACCGCAGGTAACCCGCACCCGCCCGCATGGACGGTGCGCCACAGCCAAGAGGAGATCGGCCGCAATGTCATGTGCCAGGTCTGCCATCTCTGAGCCCCTCGCGATGCTGAGGGGACGTGCTTCGGCGCTGCTCGCGGCCACGGCCCTGCTGCTTGCGGGCTGCGGCGTGGTGCGACCCAGCGACTTCCCGCAGGTGTGCCCCAACTACGACGAGGCGATTCGTCCGCTGGTGGAGGCGCGCTGCGCCCAGTGCCACTCGCCCACCCGCGCCGAAGGCGGGTACGTCATCGGCCTGCACACGCAGACGGTGTCGCGGCGGGACGACGGGACGGCCCGCGTCGATCCCGGCAATGACGACTCGCTCTTCCTGCAGGCCGCCAGGGGCACGCTGCCCGGGCACCCCGAGGTCGGTGAACTCGGCGAAGAAGAGCGCAAGGCGCTGGAGCACTGGGTGGTGGCCTGCCGCGGCGCCCCGCAGAAGCACGAGTACCACCCGCGCGGCTGGGCGACCTCGACCGACCCGGACCAGTTCCACGGAGTGGCGCTGCGCGCGAAGTTCTACCGCTTCGGCGAGTGCCAGAAGTGCCACGGCGACGACCTGCGCGGCGGGAAGAGCGGCGTCGACTGCAACAGCTGCCACGTGAAGGGCCCGCTGGAGTGCAGCACCTGCCACGGCGATGAGACCTCTGCCGCGCCCCCGAAGGACCTGAGCTACGTGCGCCTGACCACCAGCCTCGGCGTGGGCGCACACCGCGCGCACGTCACCGATGGTCCGGCCCACAAGGCCTACGGCTGCGCCCAGTGCCACCAAGACGTGCAGAACGTCGAAGACGAAGGCCACTACCGCCGCCGGGGGGTGTTCCTCACCGGGCCGGCCGAGGTCATCCTGAGCTCGGGTCCCGGCGGCATCGCCAGCTGGGATCGCACCACCGCGACCTGCACCAACTCCGCCTGCCACGCGCCTTCGCCCGCCGACACTGCTTCCACCAAGAGGGACCCGGTGTGGACGCGCACGGGCGAGATCAGCTGCGGCAGCTGCCACGGGGCGCCGCCCTCGAGTCACGCGCAGGGCAACACCCAGTGCGAGCTGTGCCACGGCGTGAGCTACGCCGGCGGCGGGGTGGACTTCGCGCTGCACCTCAACGGCACGGTCGACGTTCGCGGGGGCGGCCTGCGCTGCGACGCCTGCCACGCCGGCCCCGACAGCCCCACCTTCGTCGACCTGCAGGGCCGGGGGACCGACGCCGGCGTGCGGACGGTGGGCGCGCACGACGCTCACCTGCACGCGAGCCGGCTGCGCGGGCCGCTCACCTGCAACGAGTGCCACCTGGTTCCCGAGAACGTCTCCTCGCCGGGCCACCTCGACAGCGCCGGCCCCGCCGAGGTCACCTTCGACGGCGGCATCGGGTCGTCCTTCGGGGCGGTGGCGGTCTACGACGCCTCGAACGCGACCTGCGCCAACTACTGCCACGGCGGCGGCGACTTCGGTCACCCCGACACCGCCCCTGGGCTCCTGCGCCTGCCCTCGTGGACGGGCGGCAGCGCTCAGGCGGCCTGCGGCACCTGCCACGGCCTGCCTCCGCAGGACGGCACGGCGGGCCACCTGGCCGCGGTCAGCCTCGCGTGCGCCGCCTGCCACTCCGGCACGGTGGGCGCGGACGGCGGCCTCCTCTTCTCCACCGGCCCCGACGGCGGCCTGACGTCGAAGCACCTCGACGGAAAGCTCACGGGTCAGTGACCATGGGCTGTTTGCTTCTCATGACCGTCGAGCAGGCGCGGATGTTCCCCCCGCGCCGCGACGGCACCATGCGCAAGCGGGTGGCCTTCGGCACCGAGCGGGCCGGGCAGCTCAACCCGCTCTTGTCCTTCGTCGAGGACTGGATGCGCTCGCCCGGCGGCTACGTCGAGCATGTGCACCAGGGCTTCGAGACCGTCACCCTGGTGTACCAGGGCCAGGTGTCCTGCACCGACGCCCACGGCGCCCGGGTGGTGCTCGAGGCCGGCGACGTGCAGTGGGTCAACACCGGCCGGGGCGTGATGCACGCCGAGATGGCCGAAGGTGAAGGCGAAGCCCACCTGATCCAGCTGTGGCTCAACCTCCCCGCCGACCAGAAGCTGCTCGAGCCGCGCGGGGCGCACTTTCCCTCGGCCACGGTGCCGCTGGTGGAGCGGCCCGGCGCGCGCGTTCGCGTGATCGCGGGAGATTTCGAAGGCGAGCGCGGCATCGCGAAGGCGGGCTGCGGCGCGCGGGTGCTCGACGTCAGCCTCGAGGCGGGCGCGGACCTCTCGCTCGCCATTCCTTCGGGCCACCTCGGCCTGGTCTACGTGGCCAGGGGCGAGTTCACCTCGGGCGCCCACACCGCGCGCGAAGGCGACGTGTTGCACTTCTCCGCGAAGATCTCCGACCAGCTGGGGTTGCGCGCCTCGGAGCCCACCCACCTGGTGGTGCTCGACGCCGCGCCGCTCGCCGAGCCCGTCATCGTGAACGGTCCGTTCATCATGAACACCGCCACCCAGATTCAACAAGCCTACGCCGAGTTCCGCGCAGGCACCTTCGCAGCGCCCCTACCGGAGGCTCCGAGAGGCTGATCGTTTCGCCACCCACAATTCCCAACAACAGGTATGAACGGAACCTGATACTAATGCATGTGTGTGTCTGTATTAATATTTTTGGTAGCGCCGAAAAGAGGAAGCCATGACCGAGAACACGAAATCAGACGCACCCAACCAGGAGGCGCTCGCGATCTCGCAGACCGGAGCGCTCGCCCCGCTGCTGGTGCTCGCGGGCATCACGCTGTTCGCGGTGCTCGGTTTCATCGAGAATCAGCCCCCCTATCTGCCCGCGGAGGGCGTGCTGGCCGCAGTGCCGCATTCCCCCAGCGAGTTCCCCGCGATCTTCGACCAGGACGATTCGCTCCTGGGGCTCGACGGCGGCGTGGGCGACGGAGGAATGGTGGCGGTGGCGGGCCCTCCGTTCAGCCGCAACATCTTTCCCTGCATGGACTGCCACGGCGAGGCGGACCTGCCGCCCAACCCGGAGCGGCGCGAGCTGGTCGACAAACACGCCAACATCAAGCTCATCAACCACGACGAGCAGCACCGCTGGTGTCTGGACTGTCACGATCTGAAGGACCGTGACTTCCTCCACCTCGCGGGCGGCGAGAAGGTGCCGTTCACCGAGTCCTACCGGCTGTGCGGCCAGTGCCATGGCCCGCAGTACAAGGACTGGAAGGTCGGCATTCACGGCAAGCGCACCGGCTACTGGAACGGCGCCAAGCGCTACCTGCTGTGCGTCAACTGTCACAACCCGCACAACCCACGCTTCGCCTCTCTCAAGCCGCTGCCGCCGCCGGTGCGCCCGCACTTCTTGAGAGCGATGGATCGCCCCGTGGGGGCAGCCGCAGCCGCAGCCGCCGAGCCGAAGA
This sequence comes from Myxococcales bacterium, assembly GCA_009885595.1. Classification (GTDB taxonomy): domain Bacteria; phylum Myxococcota; class Myxococcia; order Myxococcales; family Myxococcaceae; genus Archangium_A. The sequence continues at coordinate 7,232 of VFKJ01000647.1, forward strand.
AGAAGGAGGAGTCCCATGCCGAGTGAAGGACACAAG
>VFKJ01000082.1 GCA_009885595.1 Myxococcales bacterium
GCTGCGCACCCTCACGCGAATGTCGGGCAGCGCCAGCCCCTGCGCCTTCGCTCGCGCGCGCAGCTGCTCGAGGGGCAAGAGCAGGTTCTTCTGCACGTCATTGCCCAGCGCCTTGAGGGGCGAGACGTAGAGCACGTGCGTTTCGTCGGTGAGGGTGCCGGCGGCAGCGGCGCGATACAGCTCGTCGAGGCAGGCGAGGAACGCGGTCAGCGTCTTGCCGGAACCGGTGGGCGCGGCGATCAACACGTCACCGCCCGCGCGGATGAGCGGCCAGCCGCGGATCTGGGGCTCGGTCGGTTCCCCAAAAGTCTCGTGGAACCAGTCGCGCACGACCGGGTGGCAAGGCTGCAGCGCCTCGTGGATCTGCATGGCCGGAACTGAACAGGAGTTCACTGCGGTGATCAACTGGTCGATCAGAGGAATAAGGTGCGGGCCGATGCTTGCCGTCCTCGTCAGCGCCCTGCTGAGCACCGCTCCGCCGCTGGTGCAGGCACCGCCCGAGCGCGCGCCCCTGCTCCCCACGCCCGAAAACGCCAACCAGTATCCGCAGGCGCCCGCGCCCTCCTACATCTACCGGTCCCCTCCGGTGCCCAGGCCCCGACCCCGGTCGCAGCCGCCCCCGCCCGTGCCGCTCGAGCCTGCGCGGTTCGGGCTGTTCTTCTCGCCGCTGAGCCTGTTCTCCTTGAGCTTCTTCCTCGAGGGAGATCTCGCGCTCGCGGGCGGCTTCGACATCTTCGCGAACGTCGGCGGCGGCGCGCTGGGCCAGTTCGGCTTCGATGCGGGCTTGCGGCACTACGTGCTCGGCACCTCGCTCGATGGCTTCTATTTCGACGTGCGCGGCTCGGGCTTCGGCCTGCCGGCGAGCGGGCTGTGGATGTTCGGGCCCGGCGTGCAGCTCGGCTACGGCTGGCGCGTGAAGCGCTTCACGCTGTCGATCGCGATAGGCGTGACCACCTGGTACGGCGTGAGCCGCTGGGACGGCAGCCGGCAGTTCTTCAGCTCGAACACCGTCGACGAAGACATCATCGTCTTCCCCGGCTTCACCCAGCCGCCGGTCGGACGCCCCGCGGTGCAGCCGACGGTGCGGGTGTCGCTGGGCCCCTGGTTCTGATCAACTGCCGGTCGGCTTGAACACGAAGGGGTACGTGACGCGGTAGCCATTGCCCTGCTTGCCCACCGGGAACTGCCAGGTGCGTACGCGGGACACGAGGCAGTCGCTGAGCGCTTCGCTCTTCGCTGAGCTGTTCTCGACGCGCGCGGCGGCCACGGTGCCCGAGGTGGCCACGGCGAACTGCACCGAGACCTTGCCGGCGAGCGCGGGCGACTGCTGCAGCGCGAGCTCGTAACAGAAGCGGATCTGATCGCGGTGCCCGGCGATCACCTTGCGGATGAGATCCTTGTCCATGCAGACGGCGCCGCCGCCTTCGGGCGTACAGCCGATGGGAGGATTCTCATCGAACCGCGGCCCGCCCATGTCCGTCTTGCAGCGGCCCGGTCCCTGGCAGAGCGTGCCGACGCCCGTCTTCGACGCCTGACCGGAACGCTTGATCGCTCCGATCTGCAGCGGATCTCCGTTCACCCCGCCGCCGCCGTTGCCGCGCAGTGACCACCCACCCAGGCCGTCGCCATTCACGGCCACCACGTTGCCCAGCGCGCCCTCGAGGTCCTTGCCCAGCCCACCCGGGCCCATCACCCCGCTGGCCCCGGGGCCGGAGAAGAGCGCGTTGGCGATCTTCAGCGCGCTGGGCGCGTTGCCGCCGGGGTCCTTCACGGGCTTGCTCGGCGGGCGCGGGGTGCCTTCCGCGGGGTTCTTCTTCGGCTGCTGCTTCGGGCTCTCCGCGACAGACTCAGCGGTGCTGCGCTTCTTCGGCGGCGGCTCGGCGGCCTTCACCAGGATGTGCCGCATGCGCGTCACTTCGCTCGCCCCGACCTCGTCGTACTGCTCGTCTTCACTGAGCTGCGCCTGCACCGCGAGCCCGAAGAAGAGCGCGAAGCAGACCAGCAAGGTGTTGAGGAAGCGGTAATCGATGATTTCCTCCAGCGTGCCCACGGACTTTTGCGGCGCGCGCACGCGGAAGGCCTCCAGCGTCACCGGGCCCTTTCCCAGCCGGAGCACGTCAGCGCGGCCGATGTCGAAGCTCCAACCCTGCTTCTCTTCGATGGCGAGGCCGCGCTGCACGGCGTCTCCCAGGGAGAGCGGCGTCTCACCGTTGCGCAAGAGCTCGCCCACCACGCCTTGCTGGAAGGTGAGCGAGAAGTGGCGATCGCCCACCTCGAACTGCAGCGGAGCCTGGGGCGGGGCCACCGCATCTCCCGTCGCGCCCAGCGCCAGCTTCCGCCCCGGGTGAAGCAGGTGCGTCGCCATTCGCCGCTCACCCCAGAGCACTCGCACGCACAGCGCTTCGGAAGTCCCGTTGGCCATGCCCTCCCGACACCGGCTCGAGAGGAGGGTTCCGCGAAGCTCAGGCCAGCGAGTCAGCGCGAGGCAA
>VFKJ01000643.1 GCA_009885595.1 Myxococcales bacterium
CCCAACGAGAGCGGCAGGAAGTCGAAGAAGAGGGTGCGATCAGTCTCGGTCGAAAGGGAGATGAGCTTGCCCTTCGTCTCGGAGTTGGTCTTGTTGTAGATGTACTGCAGGTTCGTCGTCTTCCCGCACAGGCCGGGGCCGTAGTAGACGATCTTGCAGTTGATCTCGCGGCTTGAGTAGTTGATGAAGGACATGGTCGCGCGCTGCCTTACTCGCTGAAGAGGTTATCGATGTCGGCGTCGGAGATCTCGGCGAACGGCGAGCCGGCTCCGGGGACCGCGGCGCGTGCAGCCAGCGCCGCGAAGACTTTCTCGAGCTCGTCCGATGCCTTCTTGATGCGCAGTCGGACCAGCCCCAGCGAGGTGCGGTTGTCGAAGATGACGACGAGCACCACCCGCCCTCCCACCAGCGTCATGTAGAGCGAGTCTCTGGCGCCCTCGTGGAACTGGTTGGGAAACTCGTTTTCTCCGATGAGCTTGGCCAGACCGCCCATCGCCGCGACGTTGCCGGCCGTGAGCGAGGCCAACGACGTCGTGTCGATGTTGTGCGTCTGGCCAGCCGCGGAAATCAGCTGACCATTCTTATCGACGAGGAAGACCACCTTCGCGTTTGCGTCCTTCGTGAGTCGGTCGCACACCGCGTTAATCCGGTGGAACTCCTCTTCGTACATCACCAGCTGCGTGGCCATGAGGTGGAGGCGCTCCTGTCAAACGGTTGCGAGGTCCTATCAGACGGTACACGACTGTGCACGCTTTCCAGAGGTGAAAACGCCGTGGTGTCGGGGGGCTGGCGATGTTCAGGGAGGAATCGAGGCACGGTGTCAGCGCGCGGCCCGCGGCGGTCATTTCTTCTGTGGAGTTCGTCGAAAGGATTAGGCTGCCAAGCCGTGTTCGCGATCTTCGCCAGGTTTCTTGCGTGCGCGGTGATCGTCCTGCTCCCCGCCCTCGCCAGCGCCCAGTCGGCGGTCGTGTCTTCCGTCAAGAAGCCCCTTTGGACTGACGATCAGGCGCAGGTGCGGCTCCACTACGGCTTCGCCTTCCGCGACGGCACGGAGAACGATCTCGGACCGGGGCTCTCCTACTCCGGGTTCAGCCCCAACGATCTCGCCCTCTCAGGGTGGGTGTGGTTCCTCTTCGGCGATCACCTCGGGCTGACTGGCTCAGTTCAACGGGAGGCCTTCTCTCTGCGCGACGGCACCACGGTCGTCACCTCGGGCGCCTTGCTGCGGGCGAACGTGGGGCCTACGGGTCGGGTGCGTCTGGGGCCGGTGCGCCTGGAGGCCGCCGCCTCCTACTGCTTCCAGCAGCTGCCGTGGTTCGGCACCGTCGAGCTCCCCGTCTTCTCCACGGTGCAGCGTCACGGGGTGTTGTTGGCCGCGCGCGGCCTGGTCGATCTGGGGCCGGTGACCGCGGAGGCCCGCTTCGAATACCCGGTGGTGCTCGCGAATGACGGGCGGGCGGTCAGCTCTCAGGGGCTGGGCGTGGGCGGTGGGCTTCGGGTGCAGCTCTTCCGCACCGGGTTCCTCAAGTGGGGGCTGTTGGCCGAGGTGCAGTGGCACCGCGACTCGATGGCGACGACGGACGTCACGTCCCCCTTCGACGGCAGCCAGAGCATCGTGCGCGCTGGCCTCGCGCTCGATCTGCAGTGGAAGGACCCGAAGCTGGAAGCCGAGCTGCGCACCGGTGGGCTCAAGATCAACGTGCGCGACGATCAGTCCCAGCCGTTGGTCGGCGCGGCGGTGGCCATCACCGGCGGCCCGACCCGGCGCGATCTGGTCACCGGTGCCG
>VFKJ01000536.1 GCA_009885595.1 Myxococcales bacterium
CCTTCGTCTGCTTGTCGGCCTGCACCTGCGCGTAGCGCGTCTCTTCGTCGAGCCGCGCCACGCCGAAACGTTTCAGCCAGCCCGCCCAACTCGCCGGACACTCGCCGGGCGGCTCCACGTCGAGCGCGCAATCGACGAACTGGGTCAGCTCGGTGGTGAGGCGCGTCCACTCCGCGAGGAAGGTCTCTTTGCTCACACGTCGAGATCCGCGTCGGGATCATCCACGCCGGCCATGTACTTCTGCGTGTATTTCGCCGAGAGCACCGGGAACTGATCTCGCATCAGCACCACGTCGGTCGACATCTTCTGCGCCCAGTAGGCCGACGCGTTCGACCAGTCGACCGCGGTCATGTTGAAGACCTTCTTGAGCATCTGGTTGGCGTCCTTGCCCTGCTGCGCCCAGCAGGACTGCGCCGTCATCACCTCGACGTAGCGCTCGAAGGTCATCGAGCCCGAGGCGCCCTTCGCCTTCTTGCCGGCGACCTTGTCGTTGATGCCCATCGAGGCCGAGGCTTCCTGCGCGCTCGCTCCGTATTGGCCCTGGCCGCCGGCGGCGAACGCCTTGCCGTACTCCGTCATGATCGCAGCCGACGCCATCGGGTCGCGCTGATCAGACATGCGCGCCATCCACGCCTCGGACACGCGGGCGAACTTCGCTTCGTCGAGCTTGTGCCTGGCCAGCAACTTCACGAACGCTGGGCCGGTGACCGACAGCTGCTGCGCGGCGATGGCGGCGTAGACCTGCAGCGACACGCCCTCGATGGGGTCGAGCATGCCGGGCTTCACCGCGCTCTTCATGGCGTCGCGGGTCTGCGCCTGGCGCGCCTCGAGCGCGGCGTTGGTGAACTCGGGATCCTCGCCGTAGTGCCGCAGGAAGCAGTGCTGGGCCCGCTTCCAGTTGTTGCGGTTGCGGAAGCCGTGCTCTTCCAGCGCCGCCTGGTACACCTCTTCGTCGTCTTCGCCCTGCGCGGCCTCCAGCGCGAAGTTCACCTTCCAGTACCCGACCCAGTCCGAAGGCTGGAGCGGTCCCCAGTCAGGCTTGAAGTACGTCTTGCCGTTCTTCTGGAACGTCATCGCGTCTTCGTCGTCGTCGTCGTTGAAGCCCATGCCTTCGTGGCTGACGTAGTCCCACTCCACGCCGAAGCGATCGAGCGGGCGGCCGCCGGGACCGAGCTTCTGTGCTTCCTGCTCTGCTGGTTCTTCGCCGGCGTCCTCGTCGTCGTCGCTGAAGGGGTCCTCGTCGTCTTCGCCGAACGGATCCTCTTCTTCACGATCCTCGAGCGCAGGGTTGGTGTTCGTTCCGCCCGACGCGTCCTCTTCCGCCTTCATGCGCGCTTCGAACTCTTCGAAGGTCTCCTCCGTCATCATGGTGGAAGAGTCGTTGCCGATGAACGCCTCGCGCGGTTTGGGCTTCGCGGCGGGCGGGGCTGGCTTGCGGGGCGGGGGAGGAGGCATGAGGCGCCGAAACTCACCCGGAAAATTGTCTGCTCGCAAGTCTGCTCAGGCGATTGCCTACAGCCCCTGCGCGCGGAGGAAGAGGACGAGCGAGACGTAGAAGGGCTTGTGCCGCCAGTCGTTGCCGAGCCCCGGCCCGAGGCCGCCGATCTGTCCCACCTCGTCGAGGTGATCCGCGGGCACGCAGCCCAGGAACGTGCCCCACTTCGCCGACGCCACCGGCACCAGCCCGTCGTTGCCGACCGGGTCGAGCAGGTTGGGGCTGATGATGAACTCCGTCGAGCTGAGGGTGGGGCTCAGCGGATCCACCGTGTCATCGAAGTCCTTGATGAAGGCGGGGCGCGAGCCGTTGCTGGTCTCGCACGTCTCCGGCATCCTGCGCAGCGCCGAGCGCCCCGCCACCGAGAAGTAGCGCACGCTGGGCTGATCGAGCACGCGCGCGTTGAAGTCCGCCATGCGCGAGGTCTCGAACTGCGCCAGCGCC
>VFKJ01000820.1 GCA_009885595.1 Myxococcales bacterium
CCGATCAACAAGATCAAGAGCAGCGTCGCCATCCCCAGTCCCGCCTTCGTCCTTGCCGCACTCTTTCGGGTTCGCTGCCAGCCGTGTCAGTCCGTTAGGCGCTTGGCGCTTTAGCGAATGGCCGGCATCGGCGAGGGAAGGCCATTCGAATCGACCCCCGGGTCGATCAACTTCGGGTTCTGCGGGCCGGGACGCCCCTCGTAGACGGGAATGGGGTCCTGCGGCAGCCCCACCATGCCGGGGTCACGAACCGGAGAAGGCGCAGTCGTCGCGGGGGTTTGCGGCACGCCGTCGGTGTTCACCTGGGGCCCGACCGCGGGGCCGGTTTCCAGCGCCTGCCCGTTGGCCGTGACCAGGGTCTGCCCGTCATACGACTCGTCCGCGCCGACACCGCAGCCGGTGATGACGACCATTGCCAGAATTGCGACAGCGACCCGCTTCATGCTCCACCCCTTGTGCAACCCCGATGCCGAAGTCTGAAGCTCACTCGTCGCCATGGGTGACCTCCTTCAGCTCCGTCTCACCGTTGACGATCTGTGAGAGCCGGGACCGCTTCATCTTCAAGAGCCGGGCGGCCTCGCTGATGTTGCCTTCAGCCTCCTCCAGCGCGCGCTTGATGCACTGCATTTCAATCTCGTGCCGAAGGTCCTTGAGCGAGATGTCCCGCTTGCGGGCGAGCTCGTAATAGTCGAGCGGCCCCTCCAGCGAGAGCGCGGCCACGGGCTGCGCCGCCATCGGCACCGGCAGAGCGAGCACCGGCGCGGGCGCCGGCACCAAAGCGGCCGCGGGGGCGGCCGTCGAGTCCATCAGCGCGCGGAGCTCGCCCACGTGGCTGAAGGCTTCGACGTCGATCTCGTTGCCTTCCGCGAAAATGGACGCCGAGGCGATGACGTTCTCCAGCTCGCGGATGTTGCCGGGCCAGCGGTGCCTTCCCAGCAGCGCCAGCGCCTCGTCGGACAGGCGGCGCACCGGCTCGTTGCGCTCGCGCGCCACCTTCTCCAGGAAGTGCTGGGTGAGCCCGGGCAGATCCTCCAGCCGCTCGCGCAAGGAAGGCAGCTCCATCATCACGCCCTTGAGCCGGTAATAGAGATCGCTGCGGAAGCGGCCCTGGGCGATCAGCACCTCGAGATCGCGGTTGGTCGCGCAGATGATGCGCACGTCGATCTTGATGGTCTTGCTGCCGCCGACGCGCTCGAACTCGCGCTCCTGCAGCACCCGCAAGAGCGCCACCTGCGCCTTGGGGCTGATGTCGCCGATCTCGTCGAGGAAGATGGTGCCCCCGTCGGCCATCTCGAAGCGGCCCTTCCGCTCCTTGACGGCGCCGGTGAAGGCGCCCTTCTCGTGGCCGAACAGCTCCGAGAGCAGCAGCTCTTCCACCATCGCCGCGCAGTTCACCTTCACCAGCGGCATGTGCCGGCGGGGGGAGAGCGCGTGCAGGGCGTCGGCGAGCAGTTCCTTGCCGGTGCCGCTCTCGCCGCGCACCAACACGGTGGCGCTGCTGCGGCCGATGGGCTCGAGCTGCCGGGTGATGCGCTGGAGCGCCGCCGAGCGCCCCACCAGGCCGTTGATGCTCTCCACCACCTGGCGGGGAGCCAGCGAAGCCATCGCGCGCGGCAGCCGCAGCTCGGGCTCCACCGCGGCCACCACTTCGGCGCGACGGGGCAGCGAGAGGAACGCGGTGCGGCGCACCGGCGGCACCCGCGCCACCAACTCGTCGAGCAACCGGCCCGCGCGGCTGAACTCGGCCTGCGCGCCGCTCAGGTCGTTGGCCGCCAGGCGCAGCTTGCCCATCAGGAAGTAGGTGCGAATGGGCCCCTCGAGATCCGGCTTGTCGAGCAGCGCTTCCCGCGCCCGCGAAGCCGCCCGGCCCGCGCCGAGGAGATCGGCGTTGAGCAGGCACAGCTCGGTGCGCGTCAGCTCGACCTCGAGCGAAGCGGCCTGGAGCGACGCCGAGCCCTTCTCCACCGAGCGGCGCGAGAGCTCGAGCTCGGCCTGCGCGCGCTCACCCACCTGCAGGTGCGCCCGCGCCTTCCAGGCCGCGGCCAGGGCGGCCCAGGCGTCGTTGCCCTGCTGCTCGAAGCCGTTGCGCGCGGCCTCCAGCAGGCGGCGCGCTTCCGGGTACTCGCGGGCGTCGACGGCCAGCGCGCCCAGGTTCAGCTGAGCCGAGGCCTCGAGGTAACCGTCACCCAGGCGGCGGGCCTGGCGCAGCGCGTGCTCCGACAGCTCGGTCGCGCGCTCGGTGTCACCGAGGAAGTGGTGCAGGCGCGAGAGGTTGCTCGCCGCCATCGCCACCTCGCGCAGGCTGCCGAAGCGCGAGAAGGCGCAGAGCGCGCGGGTGAGGTGGCCCAGGGCCAGCTCGAAGTCACCGGACTCCGCGTAGAGCGAGCCCAAGTTCGCCTCGGCGTGGGCGTGCAGCGGCCGGCTCTCGGGGGGCGTGCTCTCCCAGCAGGCGATGGCGCGATCGCGATCGCCGCGCTTGTAGGCCGCCACGCCTTCGTTGAGCCGCGCCAGCGCCACGATGCGCGTCTCGCCCAGCCGGGTGGCGCGCTCGGCGTTGTCCGCGAACAGCTGCTGCGCCTCGGCGGCCTGGCCCTGCACCAGCAGCGCCTTGCCCATCGCCTGGCGCAGGGTGAGCGAAGAAGCGTCTTCGACGGTGCGGGCCGCGAGCACCGAGCGGCCCAGAGCCAGCGCGTCAGCCGCGCGCCCGGTGGAGACGTACAGCTCGGCGAGGCTGGCCTCGGCCCCCGCCGCGGTCTCCTTTGACGCGCGCGCGACGTCGAGCAGCGCGCGGGTCGAGCGGGCGCGCCCCACCTTGATCAACAGGCGAGCGGCCTCGAGCGCCAGCACCGCGCGCTTGCTGCCATCACCCCGCCGCGCCGCCTCGAGCAGCCGGCGCACCGCGCCGCGATAGTCGCCCAGCAGCGCGAGCACCCGGCCCCACGCCTCCAGCACCTGGCTCTTCTGCGTCGAATCGAGCAGCCCGGCCGCGCGGGCGTAGAGCGCCTCGGCGTCCTCCAGGGCCCCGCGCTCGACCAGGCCTTCGGCCGCGCGCACCGCCAGCTGCGCACCTTCCACCGGCGCCACCGGCAACAGCAGCTCGGCGGCGGAGAGGAGCTGACCTGCCTTCGCCATCACCCGACCCAGCGCCAGCGTGCTGACGCGGCGCTGCTCGTCGTCCACCAGGGCGACGAACGCCTGCTTCTCGGTCTCGCGGGCGAAGCGCCACGAGGGCCGCCCCTCGAGCACCTTCACCGCGACCAGCCGCTCGCGCAGGAGGCCGTCGAGCGTCTCGGCGCTCTGGTGGGCCTCGGCGCCCAGGGTCGCCGCCAGCCACTCCACCGGGAGCGCCTCGGGGGCGATCGCCAGCACCGAGAGCACCGAGCGCTGCAGCTCGCTCAGGCGCTCCACCCGGCGCACGAAGAAGTCGATCGCCGCCACCGGGCGCTCCAGCAGCTCGCCCAGGGCCTGGGGGTTGCCCCCGGTCGCCTCCAGCAGCCGCTGCGCCACGTCCTGCCTCCCGAGGAAGCCGCGGATGCCGTCGAGATCGAGCCCGGCCAGCGAGAGGGTGCGGCCCGACACGTGCGAGACGACCTCGGCCAGCGGCGCGGGCAGCGCATCGTCTTCGCGGAAGGTGAGCACGAAGAGCCCGCCCACCTTCGACTGCGGCGTGGAAGCCATCGCGGCGAGGTAGCGGATGAGCTCGAGCGAGGCGCGATCGGCCACGTCGAGATCGGGCCAGATCACCAGCGGGGCCGAGCGGCCGGCCAGCGAGAAGAGCTCACCTGACCCGTCGTAGAGCGCGAGCCTTCGCTCTTCCGCGGGCAGCGACTGGCTGCCGCTGCGCATCGGCTCGACCGCGCGCGCGAGCCTGGCCAGGGTGGTCTCCGGCACGCCCGAGCGCTTCACCAGGGTGAGCAGCTCGCCCAACATCGGCGCGAACACGCCCCAGGTCTGCCGCGCGTCACGGCCGCTGCCACCTTCGAAGATCGGGGTGCCCTGGGCCGAGAGCATCTGCGCGAGCTGGCTGAGCAGGTGCGTCTTGCCCACGCCGCGCGGGCCGCGCACGAACACGAAGCGCGCGGAGCCCGAGGCCTTCGCCTCCTGGTGTTCCCGCGTCAGCAGCAAAAGCTCAGCTTCGCGACCCGTCACCTCGGCGGTGATCGGTCGGAGATACCTCGTGACGTCGGTGCTCATGTCCCGGCTCCTGGCTGCGACACCTTCGTCGTCAGCGACACTGGCGGTCAAACGACCCGCGCGCGCCTTTGAGCAACCTGTATGCCATCTCGGTACACCCGCACCGGTCCCCGAAGGGTTTAGTTTTTGTCGGGTTTTGAGTGGCTGACAGCTCACAGCGACAGCCCGGTGACAGGGCCGCCGCGAATGGCTGGGAGGGGTGACCGAAATCAGGTCAGTCGGAAGACCAAGGATTCTGACTGTGACAGCTCAGTCCTTGACCGGGGTGGCCTTGAGGGCGGCCTTGCCGTCCTTCACGTAGACCTGAAAGCGCACGGTGCGGCACTGGTACTTGGTGACGAGCTGTTCCTTGTTCTTGACCAACTTCGCCTTGAACTTGTCGAAGGTGAGGCCATCGGCGGGCTCGCGGCACTTCTCGCGGGTCGCCACGAAGTCGCGGAAGACTTCCTGGAAGTGCTTTTCCTCGTCATTGGCTGAGGCAGCGGGAGCGATCGAGGCGATCGACGCGACCCTCGGGATCTGGCCGGTGGCGGACTTGAGCGCCGGACGCTCGTCGGTCTGCCCCGCCCGCGCCGCCCTGATCAACTCGGCCGGCACCGCGGCCACCCGGGTGGCGTCGGGGTTGTCTTCGTAGGCCGACGCAGCCGGCGCGTCGTCGTAGCCCTGCTGCGCCGCGGCCATCGCGAAGGGGTCGGCGAACGGGGCGGCCGGCCCTGGCACCGGAGGCGCCGAGGGGTGGCCCAGCAGCGGTGGCGGCTTGTACGCGGAGTAGGCCACCGTGCGCTGGCCTTCGTCTTCGTCCATCAAGCCGCCGCCCGGCTGGAAGGCGGGCGCTTCGGAGGTCGCCACCGGAGGCGGCGGCGGGGCGCCGCGCGTGAACGAAGGCGGCGGTGCGGGTGCGGGAGGCGGCGGGGGGGGCGGCGCGCTGTTCTCGAACGGATCGGACGTCGGCTCGGGATCGAAGAGGCCGGAGACCCCGCTGTCCTGAGCGGGCGGGGGCACCGGCGCCGGCGGCTGAGACGGCGAGCTGGCCGGGAAGTCGAAGTCGTCGGGGCTGGCCTCGGGCGGCGCGGCGTGCTCCTGGATCGCCACCGGCGGCCGGGAGATCGAGTCCTCGCGGCGCACGGGGGGCGCGGGCATCGGGGGCGGCATCACCATCGACGCGCCTTCTTCCGCGGGGGCACCGCCGATCACGATGGTCATCACGATCGCCAGCAGGAAGAGCCCCACCAGCGCGCCCAGGCCGAACACCTGGTAGCCGGCGAGCGCCTCCAGGGCGGCCCTGGAGCTGGCCGAGGCCGCGACCTCGAGGCTGGTCCCGCCGATGGCAAAGCGACCGCCGACCGCGTGCGGGGAGTCCACCATCAGGGGCAAGGAGAGCGGCCCCATCGACTGCACCGGGCCACTGCCCAGCGGTCCGGTGGCGCCCGCCTTGAGCGCGGCGAGCACCTCGGTGGTGCCCGCCTTGTCGCCGGCGCTCACCACGGCCTTGCCTTCGGAGACCAGCGCGAGGCTGCGCAGGCCCAGCGACTTCACGGTGTCTTCGAGGAGCCTGGCGCCGGGCAACAGCGGCAAGCCGACGATGGCGCTGCCCGCCTGCCTCACCTCGTTCTTGTCGCTGATCACCAGCGGCACGGCGAAGAGCAGGTAGCTCGCGCCGTCGATGGTGCGCACCGCGCCCGCGGGGCCGGCTTCGATCACCTGCGCGAACTCGACGCCCTCGGGGGGCGTGTTGGCCGGCTCGCCCGTGCCCTTCACGGACAAGGAGCCCACGTCGTTCGAGAGCCCGATGAAGAGCTGCTCCTTGAGCTCGGCGGGGATCGCCTCGGAGGCGGCGCTGCGCACCGTGGCGAACCGGTCGACCGTGGGCGCCTCGGGCCTGGCGCCGGGCTTGGGCCCCGGATTCCACGCGGCGTTTCCGCCGACCACCTTGAGCGCGACCGCCTGGGTCAGAGAGCGGCGCGACTCGAGCGCGACTGCGAGGGGGGCTGTCGCACCGGCCACGGCCGCCTGCGCCTGTTCGGCCGAGCTGGCGACGGCCAGAGGGGCGATCAGGGTCAGGTGGTAGGCCCACAACCCGAGAGCAACGAGGGCAAAGACGAGAAACTTGAGACGAGCCATCGGGCTGACGGCTTAGCACGCGCACCAGTACACGGCGCCAATTTCTCGGTAGGTTGATCCGCATGGCCCCTCGCACCTTCACTGTCGCCACCTCCGTCCAGGATCCGCTGACGGCCGAACGCTTGGTCGAGCTCCTTCAGGACGCCAAGCTCGACGCGTTCAGCCGGGCGGGGGGCGCCGCTTCCTCCGCCGCCTTCGCCTCCGCCAGCCCCGCGTTCTGGGACATCCTGGTGCCTAGCGAAGGCCTGGAGCAGGCGCAGAGCCTGATCAACGCCGAGCTCTCGGAGATCGAACGCGACGGAGAGGCCAACGCGAAGGCGGCCGAAGAAGAGGCGATGTCGGGCGAGAACCCGGTCGCCGACTAAGGCGAAGGGGCAGGCAGCACCGGCTCGAACAGCGCCAGCCCTTCGATCGTCCACTGGGCGAAGTCGAGGTTGCGCGTGAGGTAGCGGCTCACCGGCTCCTCCACCACCTTCTTGAAGCTGCGCGAGGCGTGGCGCAGGAGCGGTCCCTTCTGACCCTGCACCAGCACGCCCACGTGCGAGACGCGGGTGACCAGCCAGGGGCGATCGGCCCGCACCACCACCACCAGCAGGCCCGCCGGCGCCCTGGCCAGCGCCTCGGCCGCCACGGCCGAGGGGATCACGTCGAGCTCGAAGCTGCCGCGGGGCTGTTTGCCTTCGGGCAACGCCAGCCCGAGCGCGCCCTTCTCTTTCCAGGTGGCCGCGGTGAGCACCTTCTTCACCTTGCGGGTCTGCGCGCCGCCGTACTGGGCGGTGACGTCGCGCAGGAGCCCGCGCTTGACGTTCACCGGAAGCCACTGGGCCTCCATGAGGTGCAGGCGGTTCTCCCAGGCGGGCGGCCCCTCGTAGCGAAGCGCGTTGAGCGCCTCGACGAGGCTCGCCGGCTCTGCGGTGGACAGGGCGATCGCTTCTTCGATCATGGTCACGCAGTCGACCGCGTCGAAGCGGATGAGTGGATCGGCGTCGTGCCCGCTGCCCTCGCCCAGGGGAGAGTTCAGGTAGGGCGAGCCCACGAAGCCGGCGGTGGCCTCCAGCACCCGCTCGCGCAGGGTGGGCAGGGTCTTGAGGTGCGCCATCGCGTCGGCCCGCTGGGAATCACCCATCGAGGCCCACGGGGTCGCCACCAGCAGCAGGCCCAGCAACGCCGTCACTGCAGGCCCGCCTTCTTGAGGATCGCCTGGCGCAGCTCGTCGGTGAGGCGCAGCCGCTCGAGCTCGTCTTCGTAGACCAGGCGGTGCTCGCCGGTGGCCTTCGCGCTCTCGATCACCAGCCACTCGAGCGCCTTGGGGTCGCCGCCCTGCACCAGGATTCGAGCCGCCCGCGCGCGCAGCCGATCGTCGGGGTCCTTGAGCACCGGGGTGAGCGTCGGTGAGGAGACCTTCGCGGGGGCGCCTTCGAACAACATCACCGCCTGGAACCGCTCGTTCCGGTCCTTCGAGGCGAGCAGCGTGGAAGCGAACTGGGCGCATTTGGGCGCGCCCATCGCGCAGAGCGCCTGGGCCCCTGCCAGTCGGGTCGACTCGGAGTCGTCCTTCAGCAGCGCCTCGAGCGCGGGGATCTGCTTCTTGTCGCCCGACCGTCCGGCCGCGACGATCATCAAGATGCGCAGGTCGAGATCGACTTCGGTCTTCGCCGCCTTGAGCAGCGGCGCCGAGGCTGCGGGCCGGCCGATCTCCCCCAGCGCGCGGGCGGCCTCGCGGCGCGGGCCGAGCAGCGAGCTGGAGAGCTTCTCGATCAGCGGCTTGACCCCCTCGGCGCTCTTGATCCGCCCCAGCCCGCGGGCGCCGCTCATCACCTCGCCCAGATCGTCGCTGCGCAGCGCGCTGAGATAGAGGTGCTCGAGCTCGGGGTCACGCACGCCCAGCGCCACCAGGAACTCGAGAATCTGCCCGCGCTGCTTCCCGCTCGCGCGCCGCATCGCCTGCACCAGCTCGCTGGAGACGTACCGCTCTTCCCCGAGGAACTGGACGCGGTTGATCGCGGCGTTGAGCGCGAGCCTGCCGCCGAGGAAGTCATCGAGCACGCGCGCCGCCTCGGCGCCGTTGTTGGGCCGGCCCAGCGCGAGTGAACCGACACACAAGATGAGAACGACCCACCAGCGCTTCATGGGCGAGGAGGGTAGCATTCGCGCTCCACGTGCGCTTCCCCGCTTCCCTGTGCCTGGTGCTGACCCTCGCGAGCCCGGCGGCGGCCCAGTCCCGCGTCTCGAGGTGCTGGGCCGCGTGCGAGCGCCACGTCACCGATCCACGGCTGCGGGCGAGCGCCTGTGGGGCGTGCCTCACCTCGCCGGACCAGGGCGCCGCGTGGCTGGCCCGGCTCCCCGCCCTGCCCGAACATCTGCTGGAAGACGCCGACTGGGAAGTGCGCTGGGCCGCGCTGCTGGCGCAGGCGCGAGAGCACCAGAGCACCGCCCCCCGGGAGCTGGCGAAGTGGCTGACCCGCGCACGGGGAGAAGAGGTTGATCGCGCCTGCCTCACGGCGCTCCACGCCGCCGGTGCGCTGAAGACGCCGCTGGCCACGCTGCTGGGCGCGGCGAGCTCGGGTGACGCGCGCGCGGCGCAGACGTGCATGGGGCGATCGCAGGCGCTGACTGAAGCCCTGTGGGTGGACCTCTATTCCCTGGACGCGGCCGCTCGGCGGGAAGCCCTCACCCACCTCGCGCGCGCCTTCGAGCGTCCGCCGGCGCGGGTGGTGCTCGACGCGCTCCCCTCGCACCCGCCTGCCTTCGACGAGCAGGTGCTCGAGACGCTCGCCTCGTGGTCGCTGGAGGCGGAGGTCTCGCCTGCCGCTTCTCTGCTCGCCGCTGCCACGCCCTCCGACGTGGCGACCCTGAACCGGGTGCTCGCCGTCTATGGCCGCCAGCGCGAGGAAGCGCGGGCCCAGCTCGCCTCCCCGCAGGAAGCGGTGCGGCGGCAGGCGCTGAGCCGGCTGGCAGAGCTGGCGCCCCTGTCCGAGCCCGAGCTGCTGGGCCTGCTGACCGACCCGCTCCCGTCGTTCCGGCTGATGGCCGCGCGCGGCCTGGCGAGGGGGGAAGCGCGCTCGCTGGCGCAGCTGGCCGAGGGCCGGCTCTCGGGCGCCCGCCCTGCCAGCGTGGCGCAGCAGCAGGCGCTGCTCGAGCTGGTCGGCGACAAGCACGAAGCCGACTGTGCGCCCACGCTCTTGAAGACCTGGAACGACGCCGCGCGCGCCCCCGGGCTGAGGGCGCGGGCCCTGGTGGTGGCCACCTCGTGCAGCTGGACGCTCGCCGGCCCCGCGGTGGAAGCCGCGCTCGCAGCCCCGCGCGAACTCGAGCGCGCCGCCTCGATGGCCGCGCTCGGCTTTGCGCCCCGCACCGAGCAACTGACCCAGCGGCTGGAGCGCGCGACCACGGCCCCCGAGCCCTCGGTGCGCAGCGCCGCCTGCCAGGCGATCGCCCAGCAGCGGTGGCGCGCGGCCACGCCCCGGCTGCTCACCCTGGCGACGGACGTCGATGCGGGGGTGCGGGCCGAGGCGCTGCGCTCGCTGGTCGCGCTCGACGCGCCCGGGCTGGAGGCCAGGCTCGTCGCGGCGCTGGAGAAAGACAGCGCCCCCACCGTGCGCGCCGCCGCCGCCACCCTGCTCTCCCGCTTCAGTGGCGCGCGGGCGCTGGGCGCGCTCAGCCAGGCCTCAAGAAACGACACGGATCCGAACGTGAAACTCGTCGCGGCTCAGTCCTTGCGTAAACTCGCGCCAGGGAGTCTTCCGCCATGACCATCAAGCTGGCCGCCGTCATCGAGCCCAACGCCGCGCGCTACAAGGCCGTCGCCGAGGCGCTGAAGAAAGCCGGGCTCAAGGTGTCCTCCGCGCGCGAGCCCGAGCAGCTGAGCCGGGAGCAGCTGGTGGTGCTGGGCGGCTCACTCAAGAGCCCCACCCGGGTGGCGCGCGAGGTGCGCCGCCATGCGCCCGAGGCGCTGCTGTTCGCCGGCCAGGCCAAGGGCTTCAAGGCGCCCTGGGCTGACGGGGTGATCCCGCTGCCTGTCTCTCCGAACGATCTGCGGGTGCGCCTGGCCGAGAGAGCGAGGGAGCCCGCGGCGGCCGCCACCCTCACGCCCCGCCCGGGCGAAGGCATTCTCGACCTCACCACCAACTTCTACACGTTCGCCCACTTCAAAGAGGTGCTCTTCGTCGAGGTCAAGCGCGCCCGCCGCTACGGCTTTCCCCTCGCGCTGGCGCTGGTGGCGTTCGATCCCATCTCCGGGCGCATGGACGCCGAGCTTCAGACGCAGCTGATGGGCGGGCTCGCGCTCGCCATTCGCCGTTCGCTGCGCGACACCGATTACCCCGTGCAGCACTCGGCCGATCGCGTGCTGCTGCTGATGCCGCACACCGATCTCGCGGGCTCGCTGATCGTCGCGCGCCGCATCTGCGAACGGGTGGCCCGGGCGACCCTGCAGGCGGGCGAGACCATCGTGCACCCCACCATCTCTCTGGGCGTGGCCGCCGGTGAGCCCGGCCGCGAGTACGGGTTCTCCGATCTGGTGCGCCAGGCACAGGACGGGCTGACGGCGGCGATGGCGCGCGGTGGCAACCGGGTGGAGTTCGTCACGCCGGTCGCGGACGCGAACCCCTCATCGCCGCTCGGAGGGCCGATCCCGCCGATGCCCTGAAGCTTCTTAAAGGACCGGTCACGTCGAGCGAAGTCACAGACGCGCGCGCCCCTCAGGGACCGCTGAGCTCCATCGCGTCGACCCGGTTCCGGCCGGCCTTCTTGGCGCGGTAGAGGTACTTGTCGGCGGCGGCGATCAGGTCTTCGGGCTGCGCGAAGTCAGAGTCGAGCACGGTGGCCACGCCGAGGCTGATGGTCACGTGAATGGGCGTGCCGTTGAAGACGAACTCGGAGCCGTCCACCGCGCGGCGGCAACGCTCGGCGCACCGAATCGACTTCTCCGAGGCCGACTCGCGGAGCATGAGCGCGAACTCCTCGCCGCCGTAGCGCGCGAAGAGATCTTCCTGCCGCACGGTCTCGGCCACCTTGGCCGCGACCTTCTGCAACACGTAGTCGCCCGCCGGGTGGCCGTAGGTGTCGTTGATCTTCTTGAAGTGGTCGATGTCGAGCATCACCATCGACAGCGCCACGCGGTGGCGCAGGCAGTACGCGAACTCTTTGCGCAGCGTGTCGAGGAAGTACTTCTTGTTGAAGATGCGGGTGAGGCCGTCGCGGGTGGCGCTCTCGTAGATGGAGCGCTGGTACTCCTCCTCGAGCTGGTCCTGGATGGAGAACTTCACCACCGTGTTGGCGCCGATCTGAATCTTGTCGCCGTCCTGCAGGGTGGCGACGTTCACCTTGATGCCGTTGAGGAAGGTGCCGTTGGTCGAGCCCAGATCGACCAGCTGGAAGTGGCCGTTGGGCGCCATCGTGATCTTGCAGTGCTTGCGGCTGATGCCGTCGTCTTCGCACTGCAGCTGCGTGTCGGGCGCGCGGCCCATCACGAACTCGCCCTTGTCGAGCTTGAGCATCTTGCCGATCGTCGCGGCCGTCTTGGCGCTGATGATGATCAGGTAGGCGTTGGCTACCGCCTTGGCGTCGCCGAGCAGGTCGCTGATTTTGTGTACTGCTGTTTTGTCCTCAGCCATCGCTCTCGGTCCGTGTGCGGAGCCCTGCGTCCCCTTCAGTCACGCTAGCACTCAGATCCGTTCACCTGCCACAGATCGCTCGAGGTACTTGCGCAACGCGTCACCTGGGTGATTCGCAAGCCCGTGCATCAGCTTCACTACCGCGGCCGATACAGTCATATCTCCGCCGCTGATGGCGCCGTGGTCGCGCGCGGCGTTGCCCGATTCGTACTGGGAGAGGTCGACCCCGTTGCGGTGCGCCTGGCTGACCACCAGCACCGGCACCCCGAGGGCTTCCGCCTGGGAGAACAGGGGGGTCAAAGAGCGCCCCAGGGCCTTCGAGGAAGGGAAGTTGCCCGCGCCGTAGGCCTCGACCACCAGCCCGTGGACCTTCGGCAGAATGCTCAAGGGAATTTCAGGGTCGAGCCCGGGGAACACCCGCAGCAGGAAGACGCGGGAATCGAGCTGGGCTGCGAGCTTGAAGCGGCCCTGGCCGCGCAGCCCGTCGCTGAACTTCGCCTCCACCCCGAGCACGCCGAGCACCGGGTGGTTGGGGCTGTCGAAGGCATCGTACTCGGCGATCGACACCTTGCGCACGCGGTTGCCGCGGAAGAGGTGGGAATCGAAGCACACCGTCACTTCCTTCGGGCCGTGGATGGCCGAGGTGACCGCGTCGATGAGGTTGAGCCGCGCGTCAGAGCGGATCTCCCCCAGGGGTCGCTGCGCTCCCGTGAGGACGACCGGCTTGGTGAGGCCCGGCAGCATGAAGGAGAGCGCCGAGGCGGTCTCCGCCAGCGTGTCGGTGCCGTGCGTGACCACCACCCCGTCGAAGTGGGGGAGCCGTTCGGCGAGGCGGCGCGCGAGCCGGGTCCACAGCTCAGGCTGCATCTCGCAGGAATCGATGTTGCTGAAGACCTCGAACTCGAGCTTCGCCAGCTTGGTCAGCTCGGGCACCCGCTCGCGCACCGTGCGAAAGAAGGAGCCCGGCTTGAGGGCGTTGGGCCGCCGGCCGTTCATGCCCAGCGTGCCGCCGGTGTGCACCAGGAGGATATTTTTCATGCGCGACTCGAGCCCTCTGCGTTCCTTTACAAGCCAGCACCCGGTGGGTACAACGACTCGCATCGTGGCGCACCTCCTCACGAAATTTGTGTCGCTGGTGACGGTGACGCTCGTGCTCGCTTCGACGCTGCCAGGAGCGCTCGCCCAGGCGCAGACCGACCCCACGCGGGCGCTGGCGGACGTGCCCGGTTTCGACTTCAGCCGACTGCCTGCGCCCGCCCGGCGCGAGCTGCTCAGCGTGCTGACCGACGAGTTCGACTACTGCGGCCGTCCGCTCACCCTGCTCGCCTCGCTCAAGAAGGGCGACGCCTGCAAGCACACCCGGCGGCTGGTCGGGCTGGCGGCCACGCAGGCGGCGGAAGGCACGCCGGCCAACGAGATCATCGTCGCCCTGAGCAAGTACAACCAGGGCTTCAACAAGGGCCGCGCGACCTTCAAGCCCGACGAGCGGCAGTGCCTGGGCGCGAAGGACCCGAAGATCACCCTGATCGAGTTCAGCGACTTCGAGTGCCCGTACTGCGCCGCGGCGCGCCCGATCCTCGAGGAGTTCGCGAAGTCCCGCCCGCAGGTGCGCCTGTGCTGGATGGCCTACCCGCTGCCGATGCACCCCAACGCGGTTTACGCGGGGCAGGCCACGCTGTTCGCGCGTGACGCGGGCAAGTTCTGGCAGATGCACGACGCGCTCTTCGACAACCAGCTGTCGATCTCGGAAGACTTCATTCGCCAGCTGCTGGGCAAGCAGGGCCTCGACGTGAAGGCCTTCGACAAGGCGCGGGCCGCCAAGAAGTACCTCGACGAGCTCGAGGCCTCGAAGGAAGCGGGCAAGCAGGCCGGCGTCGACTCCACCCCTTCCATCTACGTCAACGGTCGGAAGTACACCCTCGGCCTGAACGTCGAGTCCCTGTCACTGGCGGTCGACGACGAGCTCGACTGGCTGACGGGCAACAGCGCCTGGCCCTCGAACTGACCTTGGACGCCCGATTCCTCGTCGATGCACGTGGGTACATGGCCCCCGCCGACGGTGGCAACTCGCCCCTCGTCGGTCGCACCGGGTACTTCCGGCTGCAGAACTCCTCGCCCGATTGGATCGTGATGCTGCGATCGCCCGCGCAGGGCGGCCAGCAGGAGACGCGGCCCCGGGTGGTGCTCGCGGGCGACTGCGGCGCGTTCCACCTGGCCGATCTGATCGCCTTCCTCGGGCAGAGCCGGTGGACGGGCGTGCTGCGGGTGACCACGCCCACGGGTGAACGCAGCCTGCTGCTCAAAGACGGCGACGTGCGGTCGGCGGCGAGCGACTCGTCGCACGATCGCATCGGAGAGGTGATGGTGCGCATGGGCTACGTGACCCGCGCGGCCCTCGACAAGGTGATCGCGGAGGCCCCCCCCTCGCGCATCGGCAAGGCGCTGGTGGATCGCGGCCTGATCAAGGCGCACGATCTCTACAAGTGCCTCAATGAGCAGATCAGCGAGATCTTCCACGGGATCATGCTCTCGAAGGACGGCGCGTTCGCGCTGATCGATCAGGAGATCGACGAGAAGGCGCTCACCCACAACCTCTCGCTCTCGATGAACGGGCTGCTGATGGACAGCATCCGCAAGATCGACGAGCTGGCGCAGTTCAGGAAGCGCATCCCTCACGGGGGCCTGTACGTGCTGCTGCGCAAGCCTTCCGAAGGCGGCCTGGATCCCGAGGAAGAAGCGGTGCTCGCGCAGATCAATGGCCAGCGCACGGTGATCGAAGTGGGTCGGCGCGCGCGCTATTCCGAGTTCGACGCCACCCGCATCGTTCACCACCTGATGGAGAGGGGCCTCGCCCGCGTCGCCGAGGCGCCGGGGGCCGCGCCGATCAGCTCGCCCTCCTCGGTGCTCGAGCCCGTGCCCGCCCCGCCGCCCAAGCCCGCGGTGGCCGCGCCGCCCAAGCCAGTCACGCTCTCGGTGGATGCGGTGGTGGAGGTCTTCAACACCATCTTCCACGAGGTGCGAAACGAGGTCGCCGC
>VFKJ01000088.1 GCA_009885595.1 Myxococcales bacterium
GCGAACGTCTTCTCGCACCGCTTCCCCGGGGCCCACTCGGCCTCGCAGCTATCGGGGGCGCTGGACATCACCGTGCGTGAGCGTCACGAGCGGCTGGTGCCGGGGCAGAAGGTGACGATCGAGGTGCTGGTGAACAACGCGCGGGCCGGGCACAAGATGCCGACCGGCAGCACCGCGCTGCGGCTGCTCTGGCTCGAGGTGCGCGTCGGCCTCTCGGACGAGACGGTGACCGAGCTGGTGCCGGCCCGGCCCAAAGATCCCGCGCAGCCGTGGGACGTCGCCCGCGCCTCGCCTGCCGACACCGAGGTGCTGGGCGACGACGTGCCTGCGGGGTCGCGGCTCTACCGCGCGGTGTACGCCGACGCGGCCGGCGCCCAGACGCAGGAGACGTACCTGGCGGCCAAGGCGATCTTCGACAGCCGCCTGGGACCCGGTGAGGCGCGGGTGGAGCGGTTCGAGTACACGGTGCCCGCCGAGGCGAAGGAGGGCGCCTACCTGCACGTCGAGGCGGCGCTCAAGTACCTCTCCGCGCCCTCGGCGTACTACGAGCGGTTCAACCTGCCGCCGCGCGAGGCGGCGGTGGTGGCCGCCGACATGGGACGGATCGGCATCCCGGAGGACGAGGGCGAGCTGCGCCGTCCGGTGGCCCTGCCCTGAGCCTGTCTCCCTCTCCCCTGCGGGGGAGAGGGTCGGGGAGAGGGGCCGATCGCAAGGTTTCTGGGCGCGGCGGAGTCAGAGCCCCTCGAGCACCCGATACAGCGCCTCGATCTCGAGCGTGAGGCTCGGGGCCTTCACTTCGGCGCGCTCCGACGATCGGAACTCCGTCACGAGCCACGTCTTCGCCGCGCGCTCGATGACCGTCACCCGACGCTCGCGGTGCGAGACGATCAACACGGCCTGCAATGAGGCCAGCTGTTTGTAGTGACTCAACTTCTCGCCCCGGTCGTAGTCCTCGCTCGAGGGGCTGGTGACCTCGACGACGAGCACCGGGTTGGTGAGGGCGTTCTCGTCGGCCCCGTCGCGCTTCAGCGGGCCGCACACCACCGTCGCGTCTGGGTAGGTGCTGAGGTCGCTCGACTCGATGCGCACCTTCACGTCTGACGTCATCACGCGGCAGCCCTCGCGAAGCTGCCCGCGAATCATCGTGATGATCTCAGCGCTCAACGTGGCGTGCTCTGGCGTGCCACCTGCCATCGCGAAGATCTCGCCGTCGCAGTATTCGTGCTTGATCGGGCTGTCGCGCTCGAGCTTCAGGTAGTCGAGGTAGGTGTGGTGCAGTCGCCGCGCCGAGGTCATGCACTGCAGTCTATGCCCTCCGCGCCCGAAGTTCAGGCTGCTCCCTCCTCAGGAGTCCAGGCCGTGCTTGTGCATCCGGTAGCGCATGGTGTCCCGGGAGATGCCCAGCAGCTTGGCGGCGCGGGTCTGGTTGCCCAGGGTCTTCTCCAGGGCCTCGACGATCAGCTTCCGCTCGGTGTCTTGCAGCGACAGCTGCGCGCCGCCCTCGCTCGGCACCGGCGCGCCGGCTTCCCGGTGCCGGGTAATCTCGGCCGGCAGGTGCTCGGGCCGAAGCTCGTCGATGCCCGGGTGCAGAATGAGGGCGCGCTCGATCACGTTCCTCAGCTCGCGCACGTTGCCGGGCCAGGCGTAGGCCTGGAGCGCCTCCATGGCGCCCCCCGCGATGCCCCGGGGCGGGGGCCGGCCGAGATCGTGGCTCACCCGCGCCATGAAGTGCGAGCTCATCAGCCCCACGTCTTCGCGCCGTTCCCGAAGCGGGGGCACCTCGACCCGGATGACGTTCAAGCGGAAGAAGAGATCGGCGCGGAACCGGCCGTCCTTCACGCGCTCCTCGAGGTTGACGTTGGTGGCGGCCAGCACCCGCACGTCGACGGCGATCTCTCCGCTGCCGCCGACGCGGCGGAAGCGGCGCTCTTCCAGCAGGCGCAAGAGCTTGGCCTGGCCGGCGAGCGGGAGATCGCCGATCTCGTCGAGCAGCACCGTGCCCCCGTCGGCGGCCTCGAACAGCCCTTCCTTGCGGGCGTGGGCGTCGGTGAAGGCGCCGCGCTCGTGACCGAACAGCTCGCTCTCGAGCAGGTGCTCGGGCATGGCGGCGCAGTTGATCTGCAGGAACGGCTTGAGGGCGCGCGCGCTGCGGTAGTGGATGTTGCGGGCGACGAACTCCTTGCCCGAGCCGCTCTCGCCCAGGATGAGCACGGTCGCCTGGCTGGCGACCAGCTTGTCCAGGGTGCCGACCATCACCTTGAAGGCGCGGGACGCGCCCACCATCGCGCCGTGCCGCTCGTCGCGGGGCTCGCTGCTCGACTGGGTGAGCTGCCGGCGGCTGACGGACACGGCCAGCGCCCGCTCCACGGCCACGTCGAGCTGGTTCAAGGGGAAGGGCTTGACCAGGAAGTCGAGGGCGCCGTCCTTCATCGCCTGGACCGCGACGTCGATGGAGCTGTGGGCCGACATCATCACCACCACCAGGTCGGGGTGGATCGCGAGGGCGCGGCCCAGCAGCGCCACCCCGTCCATGCCCGGCAGCCGCACGTCGAAGAGGGCCACCTCAGGGCGGTGCTCGGCCAGGTGCTCGAGGCCCTGCTCGGCGCTCTCGAGCGTCACCACCTCGAAGCCGGTGCGCGTCAGCCGCTCGCCGACGGACCAGCGGATCAACTTCTCGTCGTCGATCACCAGCACTCGGGCGCGGGTTGGAACCATGATGCGGGGTGAGTCTCCTTACGGCGGGGGAGCAGACGGGGCGGGGCCAGCGATCGGGGCCGCGGGGAGAGAGACGGTGAAGATGGTGCCGCCGGCCTCGGGGCACTCGAACTCGAGCTTGCCGCCGTGCTGCGAGACCAGGCGCATGGAGAGGGCGAGGCCCAGGCCGGTGCCGTTGGAGCGGGTGGTGAAGAAGGGGGTGAAGATGTGCGGCCTCACCGCCGGGGGGATGCCGGGGCCGGTGTCCCGGAACTCGGCGAAGACCTGGCCGTCCCTGGCGAACGAGCGCACGGAGAGGGTCCCCCCCGTGGCGCCGAGCACCTGGAAGGCGTTGAGCCCGATGTTGAGGAACACCTGCTCGAGGTGGCCGGGGTCGGCGTGGACCGTGGGCAGGTCGTTGCCCAGCTGGGGCTCGATGAGCACGGGCTTGGCGGCCCGCTGGCCGCGGAGCAGGAACAGCACCTTCTCCAGGGGACGGTTGACGTTGGTCGCTTCCAGCTTGGCCACCGGCGGCCGGGCGAAGTTCAGCAGCCCTTCCATGATGTTGGTGAGGCGCTGCACCTGGTGGCGCATCTCCTCGACCACGTGGTGGTGGGGCGACCCGGCCAGGTCTTCGGCGAGGAGCTCGAGGGCGCCTGAGAGGCCGGCGAGCGGGTTCTTGATCTCGTGGGCGAGGCCCGTCGCCATCTGCCCGACCATGGCGAACCGGTCGGCGCGCATCATGCGCTCCTCGTACATGGCCTGCAGCTCGTGCTGGGTGCGCTGCAGGGCCGCGAAGGTGGCGTCGAAGCGCCGCGTCGCCAGCCCGATCTCGTCGGCGCGGCCCTCGTCAGCCTTGACGTCGTGGTGCCCCTCTTCGGCCAGCTTCATGGCCGTCAGCAGCCGCTGGATGGGCTTGATCGCCTCTCGGCCCAGCAGCCACCAGGCGACGCCGATCATCAGCAAGAGGGCGGGGAGGGCGGCGAACGCGAGGCTCGAGGTGAGCCGCTGCTTCGAGGCGCGGACCCACTCGTCGTTGAAGTGCAGCTCGAGGTACCCCACGGGCCGCGAGGGATCGTGGCAGCCGGCGCAGCGGGCGTCGTTGGGCAGGGCGCGAATGAGGGCGAAGCCCTCTTCAGGCAGCGGCAGGGGCGCGTCGGTCTCGAGCTGGGCGCGCGTCCAGGGCGAGGTGCCGCGGCGCTGGAGCTCGGTGGTGGCCGTGACCACGCCGTTGACGTTGATGAGGGCCAGGTGGTCGAGGTCGGGGCGGTGCTGCTGCAAGGCGGCCAGCAGGGGCGAGATGTCGGTGTGCTCGAAGTTCTCCATGTGGGCTGCCACGGCGTTGCCGGCCAGCGAGGAGAAGAGGGCGGCCCGTTCCTGGCTGGCGCCCAGCACGTCGGCGCCGTGGAGCTCGATGGCCGTCGCCGCCATCAACGCCAGGGAGCCGACCGTCAGCGTCGCCACCGGGATGACCAGGCGCGCGCGCAGGCTGCCATCGAGGCGGTGGAAAACACGGAGCAACAAAGCGCGCATGACCTGATTGAACCTAGTGCTGTGCCTGGTCTGCGTCGATGCGGCCCAGCGCCGGCCCACCCTACACCCGAGCGCGTCACCCGTGGTCCATGAGTCGCGCTCATACGGCTGCCGACGAGGTGCTTCCCCTGCCCCGCAAACCGACTAAAGCGCAAGGTGGCGCAACTCGTGTCGAACTTCGAACACATCCCCCGCGCCGCGCGCTCGTTCCCCCGATGGCGCGCGGTTGGGCTGCTCCTGGCGCTCCAGGCCATGAGCGTGCAGGCCCAGGCCGTCGACGCGGGAAGGGGAGCCGTCGACGCGGGCGTTCGGACCGTGGAAGCAGGTCGTGCCGACGCGGGCGCGGTCGCCGTCGACCCAGGCCGTTTCGATGCGGGGATCCGTGCCGCCGACGCGGGCGCGGTGGCCATCGACGCAGGCCGCGGAGATGCGGGGCTCCGTGCTGCCGATGCTGGCGTGATGTCCGTCGACGCCGGCCGCGGAGACGCCGGGCTTCGCGTTCAGGATGCGGGGACAGTCTCCAGCGACGCGGGCGCA
>VFKJ01000227.1 GCA_009885595.1 Myxococcales bacterium
AGCTGCGCGCGGTTCGCCAGCGCTGCATCAAGGTGTACCCGGGCGCCGAAGCGCTCGATTGGTGACGGCTCAGAGCTGACCGAGCATCGTGCCCGCGTCGCTGACCTCGAACTTGCCGGGCGCCTCGACGTTCACGCACTTGATCACGCCGTCGTCGACCAGCAAGGAGAAGCGCTGCATGCGCAGGCCCATGCCGGCGCCGGTGAGGTCCTTGTCCAGCCCGAGCTTCCTGGCCAGCTCGCCGCTGCCGTCACCGAGCATGCGCACCTTGCCGAAGGCGCCCAGTTCCTTGCCCCAGGCGGCCATCACGTAGCCGTCGTTGACCGCCACGCACCACACCTCGTCGACGCCCTTCTCCTTGAGCGCGCCCAGCTTCTCCACGTAGCCGGGCACGTGCTTGGCGGAGCAGGTCGGCGTGTACGCGCCGGGCAGCCCGAAGATGACGATCTTCTTGCCCCTGGTGGCCTCGGCCACCGAGAGCTTCTCGGGCGAGAGCGGGCACGCCTCGCCGAAGGCGGTGGACTCGTACAGGGTTGCGTCGGGGATCTTCGCGCCGATCTCGATGGTCATGGGCCGCTTCTGAACTCAGCCCGGGCGCGCGCGCAACTCTTCATGGAAGGCGGTCAGCGCACGAGCCGCTCAGAAGGACTGGTTCAAGAAGTGAAACAGCAGCCACGTCGGCTGCGCGCCCGTCGGGTCGACCACGATCGCGCCGTCGTTCTGCGCGCCGTTGCGATGCACCTTGTGCGCGCTCGCCGCGTAGCTGCCGCCTGAGCTGCTCGCGTAGACCGAGAGCGGCGCGCCGACCGTGACGGCGTCGTAGACGCGCGCGGCCGCGTGCTCGAGATCGACCAGCTCGAAGCCCGCGTCCGCGTGCACGCCCAGCGTCGTCGGGTAGTCGAGCGTCACGCCCGGGTGCCAGCCCTCTTCGTACGCCGGCGCCGGGAGCGGCGCGCTCACGCGCCCCATCGCCACGCGCGGATCGCCGTAGTCACTCTTCACGTTCACGACCAGGCGCTGCACGCCTCCATCCATCCGCAGCTGGATGACGACGTGATCGCCGTTCGGCCACGGGCACTGCCACGCAGGCGGGACCACCGCCACGACCGTGCCGTCCGCGCGGCCGAAGGCGTTGGTGAAGAGCGTGCCGAACTCGCTCGCGCAGGCGGCGGCCTTGTGGCCCGCGTCCTCAGGGCCGGCGTCAGCGACGAGCTCGCCGGCGTCGAGGGCCTCGGCGCCCGCGTCTTCGGGGCTCGGTTCCGCCGCACAGCAAGCCAGCGCCAGACTGCAGAGGGTCGCCCAGGTGCGCATGGGGCCGCCGTAGCGGGCGCCGTGAGCCGACGCAAGCGCGCGACAAGCGGTCAGCGAATACCGGAGAGCGTTCCCGAATCAGAGTCTTCGTCGAGCACTTCGAACACCGCGACCCTGGTCTTCTGGCCCAGCAGCATCCGCTCGCCCAGCGGGGTGACGTCGAAGCGGGCGCCGACGTGGGCCAGCGACTTGCCCGTCAGCAGCAGCTGGCCCGGGTCTGCGCTGGCGCACAACAGCCCCGCCACCAGGACAGGCTCTCCCAGCAGCACGGGGTCCAGGCGCGCCTCGGTGCCCGCGGCGCCGGCGAACACCCGCCCGGTGGTGAGGCCGGCGCGCACCTGGAAGCGCTCCTTGCCGCCGCGCTTGAGCGAGAGCCGCTCCCACTCCGACTTGAGGGCCATGGCCGCGCGCACCGCCCGGATGGCGTCATCACCCTTCGGGTAGGGGACGCCGAAGACCGCGCGCACCGTGTCACCCGCCACCACGTCGATCGCCCCCTCGAAGCTCATCAGCAGCTGGGCCCCGATGCGCTGCCACTCGGCCACCAGCTCGGCCAGCTTCTCCGGCGCCAGCTTCGGCGCGGCGGTGGACAGCCCGGCCAGCTCGGCGTGCAGCACGGTGCCGGTGATCTCCATCACCTGGCTGAGCTTTCCCGACATGCGCACCTCGGCCGCGCGGCGCTCGGCGACGTCGGGCGCGTAGAGCCGCTCCAGGCTGAGCTTGAGGCGATCGACCTTGCCGCCGGTGGGCGCTTCCTTGAACCGGGCCACCCCGGTCTCGAGTAGCTGGGTGATGGCGGTGCAGACGTCGAGCAGCGCTTCCACCGGTTCCTGGTCGGCGCGCGCGCGGTTCAAATAGAGCACGCCTTCGAACGGGCTCTTGGTCCCGATGGGAATGCAGAGCACCTGGTCGATGCCGTAGAGCACCACCGAGTCGCGATCGGCGAAGCGGCTGTCGTCGAGCACGTTGGCCACCGCGATGGCCTGCCCCTTCTTCAGCGCCGCATCGACGATGGCGTCGGACACCGGCACCTCGCCGCGCGCCAGCTTCTGCTCATGGCGCACCGCCGCCGGCACCATCACGCCCGAGCCGTGCTTGAGCAGCACCACCCCGGTGGTGGCCTTCACCCGCTTCATCACCAGGTCGCAGGTCTCGTCGAGGAAGGTCTGGAGGTCGGGCGCGCGCGCCAGGCACTCGGCCACCCGGTACAGCAGCACCAGCGACCGCACCGCCACCTTGCCGCCGTCTTCGCCGCTCTGGCTGGCGTGGGCCGCGGGCCCGTCATTCTCGTCGGTGTCGGAAGCGCCCACGCCCACCGGCGGAGGCTCGAGCTCGAAGGGCGCGAAGTTGTCGAGGGCGCGCAGCACGCTCGCGGAGTCCTTGATGTCGCGCGCCAGCATCACCGCTTCCTTGATGTCCACGCCGCGGCCGAAGCGCTTGACCTTGCCGCCCCCGCCGACGTCGATCATGTCGGTGTCGAGGGCCTCGGCGTTGGCCACCAGGCGCAGCGCCAGCGCGTTTTCGCCGATGCCGACCACGTCGCCGCTCTTCAGATCCACCGAGCCCGCCACGGGCTCGCCGTTGAGCTTGGTGCCGTTGCGGCTGCCTAAGTCTTCGAACACCACCCCGCTGGCCTTCACGTGCACGCGGCAGTGCTTGCGGGAGACCAGATCGCCCGAGAGCACGACGTCGTTCTCGTCAGCGCGACCGACCTGCGTCACGCCCTCCGGGAGGTCGTACACGGTGTCGAAGTAGCCCGGGCCGTTGATCAGGAGCTGCCACATGGGAGGGCCGAAGATGCCACAGCTTCGGGGCCCGGGGCCGCGGGAAGGTGGTATTCGCGCCCGCCATGGCCATTCGCCTCGTCGTCACCGACATGGACAACACGCTGTACTCGTGGATCGACTACATCGTGCCGGCGGTCGAGTCGATGGTGGACGCGGTGCAGCTCGCCACCGGCTTCCCCCGCATCAAGGTGGTGCAGTCGCTCAAGGCCGTCTACGGGAAGTACGAGTCGAACGAGTACCCCTTCGCGCTGCAGGAGAGCTCGATCTTCACCGAGTTCCCCGAGTTCGGCAGCTTCGACAAGCTGGTGATCGAGCCCGCGCGGATGGCGTTCTCGGAAGCGCGGCGAAAGTACCTGCGCCCCTACAAGGGGGTGGCGGAGACGTTGGCGGCGCTCAAGGAGGAGCGGATCGTGGTGGTGGCGTTGACCGACGCGCCCCGAAACCCCGCCGAGCAGCGGGTCAAGCGCATGGGGCTCGACCAGTGGCTGGCCGCCCTCTACACCATGCCCGGCTTCAGCTTTCCCGCGGGGCCTGACGGCTCGGCGCTGGTCGCTCCGGACATCCTGCAGAAGCAGGAGAAGGGCGAGTACCGCGCGGCCTGCCCGGCGATCGAGCTGCCGCGCGACTGGGAGAAGCCGAACCCCGCGGGTTTGAAGAAGATCCTCACCACCTACGGGCTGCAGCCCTCGGAGGTGCTGGTGGTGGGCGACTCGCTCAAGAAGGACATCGCGGTGGCCCAGGCGCTGGGCTGTCACGACGCCTGGGCGGAGTACGGCACCTACGTGAGCCTCGAGTACCGCGAGCGCCTCGACATCATCAGCTCGCCGGCGATCACGAGGCGGCACGCGGCGCACGTGTTCGAGTCGGGCGCGCAGCAGCAGTCCGCCACGCACACGCTCTCGAACTTCGGCCAGGTGCTGGGGCTGGTGGAGAAGCTCTCGCGTTAGCGCAGCTCGCGGAAGCGGGGCCGTGGTAGGTCCGGTCAGTGAGGCGCTTCGTCTTCACGGTGAGCGTGGGCGCGGTGCTGCTCTTCCTGGTGC
The DNA here is from genome assembly GCA_009885595.1 of Myxococcales bacterium. Classification (GTDB taxonomy): domain Bacteria; phylum Myxococcota; class Myxococcia; order Myxococcales; family Myxococcaceae; genus Archangium_A. Next base: position 4,139 of record VFKJ01000227.1, read on the forward strand.
AGCCGATGGCCGCGCGCGCGTTGTTGCCCTGGTTCGGCGGCTCGGCGGCGGTGTGGACCACCTGCCAGCTCTTCTTTCAGCTGCTGCTGCTGGGCGGCTACGCGTGGACGCACGGGCTGGTGGGCCGCTTCTCGCCCCGACGCCAGGTGTCGCTGCAGCTCGGCCTGGTGGCCCTCGCCGCCCTCTCGCTGGGGCTCACCGCGGCCTGGTGGGGCGGGCCGATCATCCCGGGCGTCGGGCTTCGTCCGCCTGACTCCACCTTCCCCGTGGCGCGCCTGCTGCTCACCTTGTTGCTCTCGGTCGGGCTCCCCTACTTCGCGCTGGCGACCACCGGCCCCCTGTTGCAGGCCTGGGCCTCGCGCGCGCGGGTGAGCACGGGCTCGGTGTACCGGCTCTACGCGGTGTCGAACGCGGGCTCGCTGCTGGGGTTGCTCGCCTACCCCTTCGTGCTCGAGCCGGTGGCCACCCTGCGCACGCAAGGGTGGTTGTGGAGCCTTGGCTTCGTGGCGTGGGCGGTGGGGCTGACGTTCGCGGGCCGGGGCTTGAGCGGCGATCGCCCTCCCCTGCGGGAGAAGAGCGGCCCTCGCGGCCCGGTCGGCAGCTGGCTGGCGCTCTCGTCGGGACCGGTGGTGCTGCTGCTGGCGGTGACCAGCCACCTCACCCAGGAGGTCGCGCCGATTCCGTTCCTGTGGGTGCTGCCGCTGGTGGTGTACCTGCTGAGCTTCATCGTCACCTTCGAGAGCGAGCGCTGGTACCGGCGCCAGTATGTACTCCCGCTGCTGGCGGTGCTCTCGCTGACGGTCGCCTCGCTGCGCGCGGCTGATCAGGAACCGCCGCTCCCACTGCGCATCGCGCTCTACGTGCTGTTCCTCTTCGTCGCCTGCGTGGCCTCGCACGGGGAGCTCGCGCGCACCAAGCCCGAGGAAGCGAAGCTCACCGGCTTCTACGCGGCGATGGCCACCGGCGGCGCGCTGGGGGGCGTGTTCGCGGGGCTCGTCGCGCCCGCGTTCTTCCGGGGGTTCTACGAGCTGGAGCTGGGCGTGGTGTTCCTGCTGGCAGCGCTGGCTGCGCAGCAGGCCTCGCGGGTGGTCGCACGCGTGGCGTGGCCGTTCACCCTGGTGGTGGGGGCGCTCTTGGTGGTCGGCGTGCTCGCGCGGCGGGTGGGCGTGATCGAATCGCGGCGCGACTTCTTCGGGGTGGTGCGCATCGCCCTGTCTGGCGATGGCGATGACGAGACCAACCTGCTGATGCACGGCCGCACGGTGCACGGCGCGCAGCAGCGCTTTCATCGCGAGCTGCCCACCACCTACTACGCGAAGGAGAGCGGCATCGGGAAGCTGCTCTCTCTCTCTCTCAGCGCCCCGCGCAAGGTGGGGGTGATTGGTTTGGGCATCGGCACCCTCGCCGCCTACGGGCGCACGGGCGACGTGTACCGCTTCTATGAGATCAGCCCCGCGGTGCTCGACTACGCCAGGAGCGACTCGTTCACCTTCCTCGCTGATTCCAAGGCGACCATCGAGCTCGCGCTGGGCGACGCGCGCACCACGCTGGAACGCGAGCCGCGGCAGGGCTTCGACGTGCTGGTGCTGGATGCGTTCTCCAGTGACTCGGTGCCGGTGCACCTGCTCACCCAGGAAGCGGTGGCGCTCTACCTCACCCACCTCGCGCCCGGCGGGGTGCTGGCGTTTCACCTCTCCAACCGCTCGCTCGCGCTGGTGCCGGTTGCAGCGCGCGTGGGCCGGGAGCTGGGCCTCGAGTCCGCGGTCATCTTGAGCCAGGCGAAGAGCAACTGGGCGCTGCCCGCGCGGTGGCTGCTGCTCGCGCGGTCGACTGACTCCTTCGCGGGCCTGGAGCTCACTGACGCGCACCCGCCTTCCGACGTGCCGCTGTGGACGGACGACTTCTCGTCGCTGTGGCCCGCGGTGCGCTGGTAGCGGCAACTTTGGCGGGAAGGCCCTTCATCTTGATGGACCGGCACCGACACGATCACTGAAGAATCAGGGGCCTGCACGGTGGTCCCGGGGATGCAGAGCAAAGGATCTCATCTGCTCCCGAAAGGACTCACCATGGCTACCACCACCGTCACGCCGCGCGAACCGACCAACCGCACCTTCTCCCTCGATCTCGAGGGCATCAAGCAGCGCGCCCGCACCCACATGAACGAGGGCGCGGTGACGCCCGGGTACCAGGGCGATCGCGAGACCATCATCAAGCTGCTCAACGACTCGCTGGCGACGGAGCTGGTGTGCGTGCTGCGCTATCGCAACCATCACTTCATGAGCGCCAGCCTCGGCGGCATCGCCGGCCACGCGGTGACGGGCGAGCTGTTGCAGCACTCCCAGGAAGAGCTGGCGCACGCCGACAGGCTGGCCCAGCGCATCACCCAGCTGGGAGGCCTGCCCGACTTCGCGCCGAACACCCTCACCGCCCGCAGCCACGCCGACTACGCCATCAGCGGTTCGTTGCGCGGCATGCTCACCGAAGACCTGGTGGCTGAGCGCATCGCCATCGAGTCGTACTCGGCCATCATCGCCTTCGTGGGCGAGAAGGACCCCACCACCCGTCGCCTGTTCGAAGAGATCCTCGCGCAGGAAGAGGAGCACGCCGACGAGCTGTCGGACTTCCTCAAGCGGCTGCCGCTCGACGTCTGAGGGCCATGGCCCGGCTCGCCCTCACCGCGCTGCTGCTGACGGCGTTGACCACGCAGGCCGCCGAGCCCGAGAGGTCGGCGGACGACGGCCGTGCGGTGGAGATGGTGGTGATCGGCACCTTCGGTCTGCTGGCGGCCGGGGGCTACACCCTGGGCGCGTACCTCACCGGCGAAGAGCCTTCCGGCTACCCGCTGGCGATCATCGGCGGCGTAGGCGCGGGCGGCATGCTGGGCACGTGGATCGGTCTGGCCATCAACGCCTCGCAGCGGCACCAGCAGATCACCTGGGGCACCGTCCTGCTCCCGCTGCTCAGCGGCGTGGCGGGCATGGTGATCGGCGGCGTGACCGCGGGCTTCACCGCGCAGGATCCCGGCTCGGGTCGCACCGCCACGCACGGGGTCATCATCGGGGTGCTGCTCACCGACACCCTGATCGCCGAGCTCACCACCCTGCTGCGCTGAGGGCGCTCAGGGCGTCTTCGAGAGCCAGGCGCAGTCCGATTGCTCCATGCACGGATCGAGGGAGATGCGCGTGCCGCCGCTGCCCAGGTAGTCCGCGAAGAGGGTGATCACGTAGGTGCCGAGGTCGAACGGCTGGCCGGGATCAGGCACCGGGAGGCTGTGCTGGCCGCGCGGGTTCATCATCGGGAACAGGGCGCCCACCTTGCCGGCGCCGTCCGCGCTCGGGCGAATGAGCCGCATCGGGCTGGACAGCCGCGGCGCGTTGAACCCGTCGTCGGCGTTGGCCACGTCCTGCAGCACGTCCACGTCCATCAGCACCGGGCCCTGCGCGTTGGTGTAGCGGCCCGTGCGCTCGACGCCCTCGACGAAGCCCACGTCGATGAGCTCCTGCATCTGGGTCTTGCCGTAGCGGGGGTCGGTGTTCACGAAGTCCACGAAGCCGGCCGCGCGCATCAGCGCCGCGGCGGTCGCGACGGGCACGCCCGGATCTCCGGTCATGGGCAAGAGCAGCGCGCGGGTGCCCACCGTCTTCCCATCGCCGTAGGTGAAGGTGCGGTTGCCTTCCCAGAACGGCGCGAAGTTCGCGGGGTCCGCCGGCTCGAGGGCGATCTGCGCCAGCGAGAAGAGGCGGCGCAGCTCGGGGCTGCCGCGGCGCAGGCCGAAGCCGTCCGCCAACGCCACCAGCTTGGCGCCCACCGGCCAGGTCTGGCCCTGGAAGACGACCTCCTTGGCGAACTGCTGCACCACCAGCGTGGGCGTGAAGCCCAAAGGATCGCAGCCCTCGCGCGGGCGGCTGGGCAGCTCCTGCGCGTAGAACTCGACCTGCAGCGGATCGCCGCTGTCGGAGGAGACCGCCATGCGGAGGTGGCCGTTGGGCTGGGTGCGGCCGCAGCGCCACTCCTTCGTCTTCAGGTTTCGCACCACCGCGAGGCTGCCGGGCAGCAGCGGCGCGGGGAGCTCGACGATCTCCTTCTCCACCTTCTTCACCACGTCGGGGACCATCTGGAAGAGCGCCGGCTTTCCCGCCGCGTTCGGGTGCACCAGCATCAGCGGGCCCATCATTCGCAGCACCAGCGGGTTCTGCACCTGCCCTAAGTCCGAGCGGGTGCCGATCTCCGAGAGGTAGCCGCCGGGGAGAATCGGCGCGATGGCGTCGATCTCGGGCTCGATGCCGCCCATCAGGCTCGAGAGGATCCCGCCCAGCGAGGCGCCGGCCACGTAGATGGGCACGTTGGGCCCACCGAGATCGACCACGCCGTCGCCGTTGAAGTCGCCCGCGAGATCGTTCACGCCGTCACGGTTCACGTCGAACGCCCAGCGCCGCTCCCCATCGAACGAGCGCAGCGTGCGCACCATCTGCATCAGGTCGATGGCGGTCTGCCGCACGGTGTCGCGGGTGTGGGTGACGTAGCCGGTGAAGTAGTCGGCGCCCGAGTCGATCAGGCCGTCGCCGTTCTGATCGATGCCGCGCCCGTCGCCGATCATCACGTTGGCCAGCGGCGCGATGCCGGCCGAGCCCACCAGCTCGGTCACCAGCAGGCGGTCATCGGCGTTCAGGGAGAGCCCGTGACTGACGGCGTCCATGCCGATGGTGGCCAGGCCCGCGCGCGCGAACGGCCCCATGCCCAGCAGCGAGTCGAGCTTCGAGCCGCTGTGGCCGTGCATGAAGATCACCACCGGCGCGGGGCCGGTGCGCGCCTTGGGCACCGAGAGGAAGAAGGGGATGGTCTCGGGCCGGTGGAAGGTCTCCTTGCGGCCGACGTCGATGTCCATCACCTGGTCGTAGAGCGGGAGGAACTTCCCGTCGGCGTCGTAGCGGGGGAAGAACTGCGGCGAGACGATGGTGGCGCTGGCGTAGAAGTCGACCTCCGAGAACCACCTGGTCAGCAGGTCCTTGGTACCGGTGGACGAGCCCGTGCCCAGGAATCGATCCAGCAGGGGCGCCGCGAAGGTGAGGAACTGAGCGCCCGGCACCGCCGTGACGTTGTGGTTGTCCGCGCTGTTGCGCCGCCCGGGGGGGAGCGAGGTGAGGTCGATCGGGTATTCCTTGCTCAGGAAGGCCAGCGGACCCAGGCCGTAGAGGCCATCGCGGATGGCGCGGTAGTCGGCGGTGATCGACTGGGTGGTGAACGCCCAGGTGAACGAGACGTCGGTGAGCCCCAGGTTCTGCTGGCCCAGGCACTCCGAGAGCGGCGAGAGCGCGGGGGTCTGCGCGAGGTGGTTGATGTTCGCGAAGGGCGAGCGCACCGGGTTGCCGTCCTTGCCGGTGAGGCGCGAGGTGAGCACCACCGCGTAGGTGGTGGCTTCGCGCATCGGGTAGAGGGGCCGCGCGATGAGGGTGTTGGTCTCCTTCTCGTAGAAGCCGATGACGTCGAAGGGGCCGGTCTTGCCGTCGAGCGTGTTGGGGTGATCGAGCACGCCGTCCATGTCGGTGTCTTCACCGGGGTCCATCACCCCGTCGCCGTCGAGATCTTCCTCTTCCTGCTCGAAGGCGAGGGTCTCGAGGCTCTGGTGCGGCTCGTCGGGGTAGTACTCGCGATCGTCGAGGATGACGGGGAAGTGGCCCTGCCCCAGGTCGAGCGGCACCGGCTTGCAGAAGTCGGGCGAGCCGCGGGTGACGTCGAGCACGTAGAGCGCGTCGTCGTCGAAGTCCGCCGGGCGCTGGTGGCGGCGCACGATGTTCTCGAGATCGAGCGCCTCGTCGAAGGACACGGTGATGGGCGCCAGCGTGCCCCAGCCCGACATCTGATCGAGCCCGGCGCGGGTGCGCTGTTCCCACCTGGTGGGCGCGGCCTCGATCGAGGCGTTGACCCGGCGGTGGGTGGGCGAGGTGGCATCGAAGCGGCTGGCGAAGTCGTTCGGCAGCGGGATCTCGGGCAGCGGCCTGGCCCTCACGTCGAAGTTCACCCTGGGTCCGGCGCCTTCCACAGCGAGGCCCAGCCCTTCGGGCACGGGGGCCGCGCACGCGACGAGGCAGGCAGCGAGGAGCACGGGGAGCTGTGAGCGCATGGGGTGCCTCCTACAGGAGCGCGCGTGCTGCCTTCAACCGCCCGGCGAAGATGTTTGCGAGCCGCCTTGGAAAAATTGTTCCCGGAGCCGCGTGATTCCGCTGCCCAGCGAGGTATACGGGCCGCCTTCGTCTCGGGGCCTGACCAGAAAGAGCAGCCATGAACCTCGCACTCGTTCTCCTCGCGTTGGGCGCCGTCGCTGACGAGACGCCCGCTGCTGCCGTTGCTGCCGAGCCGGCGATTGCGCCCGCTCCCGTCGAGCCCGCCGCCCCCTCGGCGCCCGTGGTGGCTGCCGAGCCGACCCTCACGCCCGCTCCGGTGGTCGCGCCCGCGCAGACCAACCCGCCGCCGGTGGTGGCGAAGAGCGGCGTCTCGGTGGAAGCGGGCCCCTTCGAGGTGAAGATCAACGCCGCGCTGCGCCTGGCGCAGACGATGAGCAGCACCATCTTGCTGGACGACCGCGGCACGTCCGAGACGCTCTCCCCCTTCGAGATGCGGGTGCGCCTCGGGCCCGAGCTCAGGTGGAAGCAGCTGAGCCTGGTCTCGGAGTTCGATCTCGCCACCGGCGCGGTCTTCGGCACGCCCGACTCGACGGTGGTCGCCTCGCGCGTGCCCACGCCGAACTTCAAGCCGGCGGAACTGCGCCAGCTCTACCTGCAGTACCGCTGGGCGACCGGCGCCGCGCGCCTGGGCGTGCAGACCTCGCACTTCGGCCTCGGCATGCTCGCCAACGCGGGCGCCAAGGACGCCGAGCCCGGAGACTTCGGTATTCAGCACGGCGGCTCGGTGGTGACGCGCGCGGCGGTGGTAGGCCGCCCGCTGTTCTCGCGAGGCGGCGCCTGGCGCGCGGTGGAGGTGGTGGGCGCGTTCGATCTCGTGGTGCACGACGCCACCGCCGAGCTGCTCGCGGGCGATCGCGCGCTCCAGGGCATCCTGGGCTTGCGCTACAACGTCGACGACGATCACCAGCTGGGGCTCACCGCCATCTACCGCAACCAGCGGCGCGACAACGGCGCGCCGGGCGAGCGCAGCACCGACGCCTTCGTGGGCGATCTCTTCGCGCGGTGGACGGTGCTGAAGACCCCCGATTCGGCGCTGACGCTCTCGGGCGAGCTGGCCGTCATCACCGGCACCACCACCCAGTCGCGCAGCGACAGCGCCGAGGTGCTGGACGTGCGGCAGTTCGGCGCGGTCGCCAAGGTGAACTACAAGAAGGGCAACCTCGGCCTGCTCTTCGACGGCGGCTTCGCCTCGGGCGATCAGAACCCCTACGACACCACCATCAACAGCTTCCGCTTCGACGCCAACTACAAGGTCGGCCTCGTGCTGTTCGACCAGGTGCTGGGCTACCAGACGGCGCGCAGCGGCTGGCGCGCGGCGGATCCCTCGCTGGCCGGGGTGGCGCCCGAGGGCGTCGACCTGCTGCCGAGCGCGGGCGCGGTGACGGGGGCGTGGTACCTCTTTCCCAAAGCGAGGTACGCCTTCGCGGAGTGGATCGACGTCTACGGCGGGCCGCTGTTTGCGTTCACCACCGCGCAGCTGACCGACCCGTTCAACACCCGGCTCAACGGCGGCACGCCCCTCAACTACCTCGGCGCCAAGCCGGGCAGCTACCTGGGCACCGAGCTCGACCTCGGCGTCTCGCTGCGCGCGGCGCCGACCTCGTACCTCAACATCGCGGCCATCCTCGAGGGCGGCGTGCTGCTGCCGGGTGACGCCTTCAAGACTGCTTCAGGTGCGACGATGGGTCCGGTCGGCGTGGGCCGGCTGCGGCTGACCGTCTCGCTCTAATTTTGCTGCGCGGTGGGGCGGTCCGCCGCAGTCCTTGCGCGCTGGCGACGAACGCGCCGGGGGAAACGATTCGGCACGA
>VFKJ01001133.1 GCA_009885595.1 Myxococcales bacterium
CGGCTCGCTCGCGGTGGCCGACAGCACCAACCCGCTCTCGATGGGCATCTCGTACCACTTCGCCACCTTCGGCGGAGAGCAGCGTCGCTGGGCCCACCTCACCACCGTGGCGCTCGCGTATTCCTTTGGCGAGCTCATTCACGTCGGGCTCGCCACCCGGCACCACGTGCTGGTGGGGGCCTCGAACACCAACTCGATCTCGATGAACGCGGGCCTGATCGCCAAGCCCACGGGGTGGCTGACGCTGGGCTTCTCGGGCCACAACCTCATTCCGGTGTGGAACCGCGACGTCAGCCGGTACTTCGTGGGGTCGATCGCCTTTCAGATCGCCTCGCAGCTGAGCCCCGTCTTCGATCTGCGCATGGACTTCAACGATCCCAGGGGCGCGCGGCTCGCGTACCACGGCGGCATCGAGTGGCTGATCGCCCAGGTGGTGCCGATTCGCATCGGGTACCAGTACGACGGGATCATGAACCACCAGTACCTCTCGGCGGGCATCGGCTGGTTCAACGAGGGCAGCGGCATCGACTTCGCGTACCGCCACGAGCTGGGCGGCACCGAGGGGCGATTGCTCTCGCTGACCTTGAAGCTGCAGCTCTGAGGAAACGCAGTCGTCGGTGGTCGCGCGAGTTCGTTGCCCAGAGCCGCGCAGGCCTCTCCGCACGAAGCTCCACTCGCTCACTTCACTCGGCTTGGTGCTGGTGGGGCCAGGCTCGTTGACCGAAACCGGAGCCGGCTCCGGTTTGGGGCACAGGAGCCAATTTCACGAAGCCTCGTCACCCCGTAACGGGAGCTCGAGGCTCGAGGGGCCTGCCCGCGACCACCAACCCCGCAGACCCGCGCACGACCACCACCCTCGAGGTCGCAGTTCCCATCAGGGACAGGTCACCGCCTGGGTGCAGATCGAGCCGTTGCACGTCTTCCCCGCGGTGGCGCAGCCACCATCCTCGGTGCAGAGGTCGGCGCAGGAGTAATGCCGCCAATGCGCTGGTGGCTGCGCTTTCCTCAGATCGAAAGTGGGCAGGCCCCAACCAGCAGGTCGGGGTCATCAACAAGTTTGACGTCGCAGAGCTCGGCGACGCGTCGCTGGTTCAGCTGATGGAGCAGATTGCAGCCGAAGCCTCGTAGCTGGGCTCAGGGGAACAGCAGCCGCGCGTCGCGCAGCACGTCGTCGACCGCGCCCGGCTCGCTGAAGCGATACACCCCGCGCACCTGCAGCTTGTCGTCGATCAGGGCGAAGTAGCTGCCGTGCACCACGGTGTTGAGATCCTTCCCATCGCCTTGATCCATCGGCTGCAGCATGCCGTCGCGAATCACCCGCTCGAGCTCGCTTCGTTCGCCGCGCAGGAAGTGCCAGCGCGAGAAGTCAGCGTGGTATTTCTGCCCGTAGGTGGTGAGCACCTCGGGGGTGTCGTTCTCGGGATCGACGGTGAAGCTCACCAGCGTCAGGCCCGGCAGCTGCTCCTTGCTGCGGTCCTGCAGGGTGCCCATCTTCGCGGTGAACTTGGGGCAGATGTTCGGACAGCGGGTGAAGATGAAGTTCGCCACCCAGACTTTTCCGCTCAAGGACGCCGAGGTGAACGGCGCGCCCGACTGATCGACGAAGGAGAAGGTGGGCACCGACGACAGCACCGGCAGCTGCACCTTGAGCGACTCGCGCGACGCGGTGGCCCGGTAGATCACCAGGCCCGCCAGCACCACGCCCAGCAAGCCCACCCACGCCGCAGGGCGCTTGAGCAGCGGGACCTTCACCGCAGGAAGTCTCCCCGAGTGCGGTGAAGCGATGCTCACTTCGTCTCGCGCTTCATCAAGGAGCCGAGCACCTTGTCCATCCACATGTGGCTGATGCCGAAGTTCTTGTCGGGATCGCCGAAGTGGTGGGCGAGGTGGTGCGCGCGCAGGCGCTTGCCCCAGGCGGTGACAGGCTCGCGGTGGTGCGTCGACCAGTGAAGGAAGTCGTACCAGAGGTAGCCGAACACGATGCCGGTCCAGTACGGGATGGTGAAGTCAGGGCGCTGCAGCAAATAGAGGCCGCCGCCGATCAGCGACGCGAGCGTGATGCTGATGGTCAGCGGCATCACCAGCCGGGTGTCGTCGTCAGGGTAGGTGTGGTGGAAGCCGTGCGCCGTGGGGCCGGGCCAGGTGTGGAAGATCTTCTTGTGGATCCAGTACTCGAGCAGCTGCCAGGTGACGAACCCCAGGGGGATTGCGGCGAGCGCCTCGAGCGGGTTGGTGAGGCCCTGGTACAGCGAATAGACGAGCACCGAGCTCGCGATGGGGATCCAGAACACGAAGGGTGTGCGGGGGTGGACCTTCGAGAAGAACTCGAGAAACTCGTTCTCGAACATCCGCCCGCGCGTGTTCCTGACGTATTGCCGCATGTCCATGCGGGGCCCTCTAACCGAGCACCGCACGCCAAGGCAACCCGGCGTGCTGGGCGTTCAGGGTGCTGCCCGAGGCGAAGAACCCAGCTCGGAAGAAGAGGTGACCGCCACCTTGCTGAAGGTGCGGCGCGCGGCGAACAGCGCGAACACCAGCAGCACCGCGCCCGCGAAGAACGCCGCCCCGGGGATCCGCACCGGGGCTTCTTCGCTGATGAAGTAGCCAAACAGGTTCGTCGCCAAGAGCGGCCCCAGCACGTTGGTGATGCTGGCGACGCTCGCGATCCCGCCCTGGAGCATGCCCTGCTCGTTGGGCGGCACGGCCTTCGACATCAGCCCCTGCGCGGCGGGGCCGGCCATCGCTCCGAGCGAGCCGAAGCAGATGATGAAGTAGAGCACCCAGCCGACGGGCGCGAGCCCGTACAGCACGAAGGCGATGGTGGTGATGAGGATGCCGGTGGTGAGGGCGCGGCGTTCTCCGAGCTTCGGAATGAGCCTGCGCACCAGGCCGCCCTGGACGATCGCCGCCGTCAGCCCCACCACCGCGAGCGAGACGCCGGTGTCCCTGATGGTCCAGTCGAAG
>VFKJ01000292.1 GCA_009885595.1 Myxococcales bacterium
GCTCGTCGCCCGAGGCGAAGTCGAGCGAGCGCAGCACCGCGTTGACGCCGGTGGTGGCGTTGGTGACGAAGGCCAGATCGGCGGCCTGCGCACCGACGAAGGTGGCGAGCCGAGCGCGCGCGGCGTCGAGCAGCGGCTCGAGCTCGCGCACCATGAAGCGCACCGGCTCTTCCTCGAGCCGAGCTCGCAACGCGCGCTGCTGCTCGAGCACCACCCGGGGAGTGGCGCCGAAGCTGCCGTGGTTGAGGAAGTGGATCGAGTCGTCGAGCTGCCACGCGTCGCGCATGAGGTCGCCAATTGATCACAGCAGCAGATCGAGCGCGAGGTGGGTGTCGTCGAACCCTAGGCCCCGGAAGAAGCCCACCACGCCGTCGTCGGTCTTCGAGATGCGCACCCGCAGCCGTGGGCAGCCGGCGAGGCGGGCCCTGCGGCTCATCTCCAGCACCAGCAGGCGGCCCACCCCGCGGTGGCGGTGATTCGGGTCGGTCACCAACGCGACGATCTCGGCCTCGCCTGCGTGCAGCCGCAGCACGGCGACCCCGAGCAGCTCGTCTTCCTGCTGCGCGACCAGCACCGTCCCTTCGCGCAGGGTGGCTCCGCACAAGGACAACAACGACTCCGCCTTCTCATTCATTGCTTCGCGCACCGCGGTGCGCTGCCCACGCCTGAACATGACGAACGCATTGGTTTGCACGACCGGAGCCGCCCCAACTGCGTAGGCCCTTACGCAGCAGTTGACGCAACGTGTCGGTCGGGTTCCCTTGCCTCGGCTGCGGCCGCACCGCTATTCGCGTGCGCAGTTCCCCCTTCACGCAAGGCCGGTCCCCATGGTTCAGGCGCACTCTCGCATCTACGGCTCGGGCTTCGTCACCGGCGAGGTCCTGGTGCCCAACGAGCGCCTGACGCTCATCTGCGACACCACCACGGAGTGGATCAAGGAGCGGTCGGGCATCGAGCAGCGCTACTTCGTCAACGAGGGCACCGCCACCAGCGACCTCGCGGTGGGTGCCGCGAAGAAGGCGCTCGACGACGCGGGCTGGAAGGCCAGCGAGGTCGACTACATCGTCGTCGCCACCATGACGCCGGACTACTACTTCCCGGGCGTGGGCAGCCTGGTGCAGGCCAAGCTCGGCATCGGCAACATCCCCGCGCTCGACATTCGCCAGCAGTGCTCAGGCTTCATCTACGGGCTGCAGATCTGTGACGCGCTGGTGCGCGCGCAGGTCGCCAAGAAGATCCTCTTCATCGGCGCGGAGATTCACTCGGGCTTCATGCCCTGGAGCAAGCACGCCTGGGACGTGGTGATGGGCCGCTCCACCGAGCCGGTGACGCAGCAGGAGCGCGACTGGAACTCGAAGTTCCGCCACCTCACGGTGCTCTTCGGCGACGCGGCGGGCGCGGTGTGCATCGCGCCGACCGACAACCCCGATCGCGGCCTGCTGGGCTTCTCGCTGCACTCCGACGGCAAGGACGTGGAGAGCCTCTACGTGCCCTCAGC
>VFKJ01000260.1 GCA_009885595.1 Myxococcales bacterium
CAGAACATCCAGGCGATCAAGACGCTCGAGCGGCTGCGCAAGTCGCAGGGCCGCTGGGACGAGCTCATCGGCGTGGTCGATCGCCACATTCAGCTGCTCACCAACCCCGCCGAGAAGGCCGAGCTGTGCGTGGAGATGGGCGACATCTTCCACCAGCAGCTCAAGGCCGTGGACCGCGCCGTCACCGCCTACCACCAGGCGATCGAGCTCGACGCCCGCTGCCGCCCCGCGATGCACGCGCTGGGCATGTTGTACGAGCGCAGCGGCAACTGGCCCTTCGCCCTCGACATGCTCGAGCGCGAGGCGCAGGTGCTGGGCCAGACGCCCGAAGCGGTCGAGCTCTGGTACCGCATGGGCAAGATCAACGAGGACATGTTGATCGACGCCGGCAGCGCCAAGCGCTGCTACCTCGAGGCGCTGCGCATCGACGCGGCCTACCTGCCGGCCATTCGCGCCCTCAAGGGCATCTACGAGCTCGAGCGCGACTTCGACAGCTACGAGAAGGCGCTGATCGAAGAGGCGCGGCAGACCGAGGAGCCGCAGGCGCGCAGCAAGGCCTTCGTGGCGGTCGGCCAGTACTACGAGAGCAAGGAAGATCGGGAGCAGGCCACCGGCTACTTCGAGGAGGGGCTCAAGCTGCAGCCCGATTCGCTCGAGGCGGCGCTGCCGCTGGCCGACATCTACCTGGCCACCGAGCGGTACGACGGCTGCGAGGCGATGCTCGACATCGTCACCGCGCGGCTGGGCCAGCAGTACCAGTCAAACCCCGACGACCCGGAGGTCGCCCGGGAGCTGTGCCGGCGGCAGTACCGCCTGGGCTACGTCTCGGAGAAGAACGGCAAGCGCGACAAGGCGCTCTCGGCCTACGAGCGCGCCTACCAGCTCGACGCCACCTACCTGCCGGTGCTCGAGGGCTACGGCAACCTGCTGGTGCACAGCAAGCGGCTGGAAGAAGCGCAGCGGGTCTACCAGTCGATCCTGGTGCACCACCGCGGCGATCTGACCGATCTCGAGGTGGCGGAGATCTACTGGACGCTGGGTGATCTGCACCTGAACCTGCGCCAGTTCGATCGCGCGCAGAACCACTTCGAGAAGGCGCTGGCGATCGACCCCGCCCACGAGCCCTCGCTGCGCTCGATGGTGGGGCTGATGGAGCAGGCGCAGCAGTTCGATCGCGCGGTCGAGTATCGCCAGAAGCTGGTGGCGACGCTCGACGGCGAGGCCAGGTACGAGGCCGGGGTGGCGCTGGGGGAACTCGCGCGCGACAAGCTGTCCGATCCCTACATCGCGATCGAGGCGTACCTCGCGGCGCACCGCGTTCGGCAAGACGCGCTCGACGTGATGGACGCGCTCTACGTGCTCTACCGGGAGACCAAGCAGGGCGCGAAGGCCGGCGAGATGCTGGAGAAGATGCTCGCGGTGCCGGCGCTGCAGCAAGACGGCGCGCGCGCCAAGCGGGTGTGGTTCGCGCTGGGTGAGATCAACCGCGACGAGATCAACGACATCGACGCGGCCGCCAAGTGCTTCAACAGCGCGCTCGACGTCGACTGGCGTTTCGTGGACGCCTTCGGCGCGCTGGAGAAGCTGCTGGGCCGCGCCAAGAGGTGGCAGCAGCTCGACGAGAACTACAAGCGCATGATCGCCCGCATTCCCAAGACGCCCGACACCCACCCGGCGCGGATGAACCTGTGGAAGGCGCTGGGCGATCTCTACCTGAACGCGCTCAAGGCGCCCGAAGCGGCCGTGCAGGTCTACAAGGTCGTCGCCTCGGGCCTGCCGGAGAACGTGGAGATCCAGGAGCTCTACGCGGGGCTGGCCCAGCACCAGGAAGGCTACGAGCAGGAAGCGGTCGACGCCTGGCGCCGGGCGCTGCCCTCGACCAGCAGCCCGGGCAAGGTGGCCTCGGCGCTGGCCGAGCTGGCCGCCAAGCGCAAGGACTACGACTCCGCGTGGATCGCCGCGCAGGTGATGGCGGGGCTCATCGGAGATCCGGGGCCCGGCGAGAAGGAGATCCTCGCCAAGCTCGCGCCCTACGCGAAGAAGCGCGAGGTGGCGCAGCGTCAGCTCACCGACCGCCTGTGGACCGAGCACCTCTTCCACCCCAAGGTGCGCGGGCCGCTCGCCGATCTCTTCGCGATCCTCTTCGAGCAGGCCGGCACGCTCTACAAGGAAGACTTCGCGCGCTACGGCATCGTGGCGAAGAAGCACTTCATCGACGTGGCCACCGCGCCCGAGTACCAGATTCACCACTACCGCTACGTCTCGCGCATCCTGGGCATGGACCAGGTGGCGGTGTTCTCGCCCTTCCTGGTCACCACGCGCGAGCGCATGGCCAAGCGCACCACCGAGCCCGCGCCCGATCCGCTGGTGGGGGTCGAGATCTGCCAGACCGAGCCGGTGGCGCTGCGCTTCGGCGGCAAGTTCTTCAGCGAGACGGGGCAGCGCGAGGTCTACTACCTGCTCGGCCGCACCATGACGATGCTGCGACCCGAGCTGGCGCTCACCCAGCGGCTGTCAGGCGAGCGGCTGGAAGCGGTGATGCAGGCGGCGATCAGCCTGTCGGTCGACCGCTTCCGCTTCACCGCCGATCTGCGGGCCATCGACACCGAGCGCAAGCTGCTCGAGAAGCACCTCCCGCCCCAGGCCCGCGATGCGCTGGCACGCGTCACCAGGGAATACGTGAAGATCGCCACCCCGAACGATCTGCGGAACTTCCTCGAGGGCGCCGAGCTGTCGGCCACCCGCGCGGGGGCCTTCGTCGCCGGTGAGATCGAACCGGTCAAACGCATGGTGATGGCGGAGACGGGGCCCCACTACCGCGTGCAGCCGCGATCGAAGATCCGCGATCTGCTGGTGTTCGCCCTCGGCGACGATCTCCACGCGCTGCGGGTGGCGGTCGGAATCAACGTCGAGGTCCAGCTGCGGAAGTAGAAGAAGTGACCCAAGTAGCAAGGATCGTTGAGGGTTTGGGTCGAACGCATCGGGGGAAGGAACCGCCTTCCCCCAGGTGGCGTCCGTTGTCTTGACCGCCAAGCGTCCTAAACCTAAACTTTTCAATCGGTTACACGCAGTTTCGCCCGGGAATCCCATGCGCTTCGTCTGTGAGAGCTGCCGCGCGCAGTACATGATCAATGACGAGAAGGTCGGACCCAAGGGGGTCAAGGTCCGATGCCGCAAGTGCGGCTACGTCATCCTCGTCAAGCGCGCCGATGCGGCAAAGGCCGGTGGCCCTGTCGCGATGTCCAACGATCCCGATGACGCTCTGGCCACCCAGGTGATGCAGACGCCGCTCGCCGCGGCGGAGGCGACCCTCTCGAATGACGAGCCGGCGCACCCGGCGGAAGACATGACCAACCCCGGCACCTCTTCGCCCACGCTGCCTGGCGCCGTCGATCCCAGCGCGCCCACCGGCAAGCCCAACGACAGCTTCTTCGGCGCGGACGAGGACGAGATCGGCGCGGTGTTCGACCAGGTGCTCAAGGGCACCGGCAACCACTCGGCGCGCACGCCTTCCGAGGAGCTCGGCTCGCCCGACGATCGGCAGAGCACGCGCGTGATCGACGCAGACACCGTGCGCAAGCTCGCCGAGGAATCGGGCGTGAAGGAGAGGGCGCCCGAGCCCCCCGAGGAAGAGATCCCCACCACCGACTGGTACGTGGCGATCAACGAGAAGCAGACGGGCCCGCTCACGCTGGAGAAGGTGAAGGAGCACTGGGATCGCGGCGAGATCAGCCCCGACTCGTTGTGCTGGCGCGCCGGCTACGACGACTGGATCCCGGTCTCCGACGTGAAGATGCTCAACTCGGTGCTGGCGCCCAAGCCGCCCAAGCCGATCGTCGTCGCGCCCGCCACCATCACCCAGAGCGGCCCCGGGGTGATGAACGTGCCGGTGCAGTCGGCCTTCAGCGCCGGCGGCATGGTGCAGACCATGCAGTCCCAGATGCAGGTGCCGATGTCGGCCGGCGGCATGGCGGGGCCAGAAGAGACGAGTGGGTGGAAGCCCTCGGCCGCCAGCTCGCTGGGCTCGCTGCTGAAGGACGAGATGGACGCCCAGTCGCGCCCGCCCCCGAAGGCCGCCCCGCCGGTGGTGGAAGAGCCGATGGCGCGCGGCCTGCTGGACGTGCCGCACCACGAGGAGAAGCCGACCAACGGCGCCACCGTGGTGCCGATGCCGATCGAGGAGCGACCGGCGCGGCCCGCGCCGCCGCCGCCCAACCCCTACCTGCAGAACCCGGGCGCGACCTACAGCGCGCCGGCGATGACGCAGTACCGGCCGCCCAACAATCGCAACCTGATGATCGGCGTCGCCGCGGGTGGTGCGGTGATGTTGCTGATCCTGGTCGGGCTCATCGTCTGGCTCGCCACCCGCTCGCCTCCAGCCGCGGTGGCGGTCGCGCCGCCCCCGGCGGTGGTGCAGCCGCCCCCTTCCGTGGTGCAGCCGCCCCCCGCCGTGGTGCAGCCCGCCGTGGTGACGCCGCCCCCCACGACCGTGGCCGCGGTCACGCCGCCGCCCGCGGTGGTTCAGCCCACCGTGGTGGCGCCGCCGACGCCGGTGCAGCCCAAAGGCACCTCGCGCCCCAAGGGCACCACGGTGGCGCGGGTCGAGAAGGAGCCGGTCGAGGCGCCCTCGAAACCTTCAAAGCAGCCCGCAGCCGCGGAGGATGACTTCGACTCTGCGTTCGGTGAACCGAAGAAGGCCGCGGCGAAGAGCGAGCCTGCGCCCGAGAAGAAGGGCAGCGGCGGCGGCTACATTCCCCCTGCGCCTGGTGGCGCGACGGTCGAGGTGAAGGACTCGCTGGGCCAGTCCGACATCATGGAGGTCGTGCTCGCGAACAAGGGCGCCCTGGGCAAGTGCGTCGAGCAGCAGCGCGCGAAGGATCCCGGCACGTCGGGCAAGCTGCTCATGAAGTGGACGATTCAGACGAGCGGCAAAACCTCGAACGTGTCCGTCGCTTCTGAAGAATTCAAGGGCACCGTCATTGCCGGGTGCGTCGGTAACCTGATCAAGACGATGACGTTCCCCAGGCACAAGAAGCAGGGAGAGGCGATCACGTTCCCGTTCAAGTTCTGACAGCGCTGCCGCGGGGGGCTGGTGCGCCTCGGCGCGCCACCGCCGCAACTCCCTACATTTCGAGCTGAACACTGGCCTCGCCCTTGCGTATGGAGGCGCAGCGACCGACCGACCCGATTGACTTGGGACGATCGATCGTTATCGTCCGCCCGCCTGCAACGGGCTTCACTCGAACCTAAGGGGAATTCAACAATGACCAGATTCAATCGAGGGCTTTGGCTGTCGGCCGCCGCGAGCGTCGTGTTCGCGATGGGCTGCGGCGGGAACGACACTCCGGACGCCGGTACGGGCGCCTGCACCACTGACGCGACCTGCGGCACGGGCAAAGGCTGTCACCCGGTGCTCAAGACGTGTGTCTCGACGTGTTCCGGCTCGAGCGACTGTCCGTCGTCCGAGAAGACGTGCGCAAAGATCGGCAGCTCCGCTGCGAGCTTCTGCACCTGCAGCACGAACGAGCTCTGCGCGGCGGCGGTGGGCGCGAACATCTGCAACTCGGCCACCCGTCAGTGCACCGCCAAGTGCACGGCGAACAGCTGTCCCTCGGGCTTCACCTGCAACACCACCAGCGGCGACTGCACCGCAGGCGGCACGGACGCGGGCACCGATGCCGGCGTGACCGATGCGGGCGTGGCGTGCGATTCCAACACCCAGCCTGGCGTGTGCAACTACGGCGGGTACTGCGGCAGCGACAACTTCTGCGGGGTGATCGCGAACGGCACCTGCTCGAACGTCTCCGGCCGCCCGGCGTGGAACGCGTCGTCGACCGGCCCGGTGATCTACCTCGTCACGGACGAGGCGGTGGATGACCAGACCAAGTGCGCCAACTTCCCCGACGGCGGCATTCCCACGCCCTTCACGGTGTCCGTGTACGCGTACGCCGGGCCGAGCCTGGGCACGTTCCCCGCGATGAAGTCGAACCTGCCGGGCTTCTTCTATTACACGACCGGCGGGACGCCGAACGACATCCCCCTGAACTACCTCCAGCAGGCGAACTACACGCTCTACCAGACCAACCAGGTGATGGGCGCCAAGTTCACCCTCTGTGGCGCCACCGGCCTCAGCTCGATCCAGACGGGGTTCGGTTTCACCAACGGCAACAGCGCCTGCGCGACGCTGACGCACTGACTTGAACATCGGGTGGCGGCCGGCGTTCAAAACGCTGACCGATGCCCTCACCTTTGAAAATTGGAGAACCACACATGACTCGAAAGATGCTGATCGCGCAGTTCCTCGTGGGTGCCGTGGCGTTCGCTCAAGCTCCCGCGCTGACGAAGGCTCCCCTCATCAAGCAAAACCACATGCTGGCCTGCCCCGCGGGCACCAAGCAGGTGGGCGGGGTGAACACGAACCTGGGCGCCGTGGGCTGCATGAAGTTCGCGACCACCGGCCTGCGGCTGTTCCACGGGCCGATGATCTCCCTCTACGGCAACGGCAAGGTGGAGGCGGTGGGGCAGTCGGAAGAGGGCTTCCGCACCGGCAAGTGGAGCTTCTTCGACGAGGCCGGCAACCTGGCGGGCGAGACGGAGTTCCTCGCCGGCGACTACCACGGGCGCCGGGCGGAGTATGTCAACGGCAAGCTCACCATCGAGGAGAGCTGGGTGAACGGGAAGCGCCAGGGGCCGCAGAAGCGCTTTGACGCCACCGGCCTGGTGACCGTCACCGAGTACCGCGACGACCGTCCGGTCACGAAGTAACGAAAAGACGCACCATTCCAAACAGGCCGGCTCCGGACTTCCGGGGCCGGCCTTTTTCATGCCCATCGGCGCGCGGCCCATGGGAGAAACGGGGCCGCCGTGACCGCCCCGTACCTGCAGCCGCAGCTCCCCGACCTCCCCATCCGCCGGGTGGAAGAGATGGGGCTCAAGGAGCTCGAGCGCATTCGGCTGATCCTCCGCGGAGGCTCGGTGATCGAGTGGCGGCGGATGCACTTCAAGACCTGGGACGAGGTCGATCGTTTCCTGCGGCTCTTGCAGATCGATCCCACGCGCAAGCACGACGATCGCTGGGTGCGCACGGTGCTCGCCGACGCGGTCGACTACCTGCGCAAGACCTTCAACTACCGGGTGGCCGACGTGGTGGCCAACCCCAACATGATCCACGATCTCTTCCTGCTGGCCTCGGGCGAGATCGATCGCAAGTACCGGAAGATCGCCTGCATCGTGCTCAAGACGATGCACGTCATTCAGCACATCGAGGCGCGCGACCTGCTGTTCAAGATCGCGGTGCCCGAGGCGGAGATGGCCCGGCTGGTGAGCGAGCGGGTCAACGGGGTGATGGAAGAGGCGCGGCAGAAAGAGCTGCCGATCGTCGAGTTCTCCGATTCGATCAAGACGCGCGAGTCGACCATCACCAAGCTCATCGCGAAGAAGGACTCGACCGCCGCGGCCATCTACGACCGCACGCGCTTCCGCATCATCGTCAAGGAGCGGGACGACATCATTCCCGCGCTCTACTTCCTCACCCAGCGCCTCTTGCCCTTCAACTTCATCGTGCCCTCGCAGACCGAGAACACGCTGATCAAGTTCAAGGACCTGGTGAAGGCGTACCCGAACTTCAAGAAGTACGCGCGGCAGCTGCACCTGGACCTCGACTACGAGGAGCGCGAGGCGGCGGCGCGCTTAGGGAACACCTTCTCGGGCTCGACCTACCGGGTGCTCAACTTCGTGGCCGACGTGCCGATTCGGCTCGACGCCTTTCTTCCCCCGCCGGAGCAGGACGATCGGGAGCGGCAGGGCCGGATCACCCTGGCCACCTGCGAGTTCCAGATCGCCGACGAGAAGACCGCCATCCAGAACGAGAAGGGGGAGAACTCCCACGAGCGCTACAAGCAGCGGCAGCGCGACGTGGTGCTCAAGCGCCTCTCCTCGGGCCTGGTGGTGCCCAAGAAGCGCCTACCCCCTCAGGGCTGAGGCGGTGCGCCGCCGTCCGCGTTCCAGCCACCTTCGAACGCGACGGTGTTGACGACCACGCACCCCGGGCCGTCTGAAGCGTCGGTCGCGAGGTTCCACTCGTTGAAGCGCACGTTCATGGCCGAGCCGCTCAGCCGGCCCAGGGAGGCTTGATCGGCGCGGGTGATGGTCATCGAGCCCGCCTGGCCGAGGTACACATGCTGGCAGGTGGTCGTCATCGGATCGCAGCCTTCGTAGAAGATCGCGCAGGCGATGCAGTTCCCGTAGCGGGTCGCGGCGCTGAAGTTCTCGGTGTACGGGAAGTTCGGAGAAACGTCGTTGGGGTACACCACCTCGACGCGGAAGTTGTCGGTGCTGGTGCCGCCGTTCACCAGGTAGATCCAGGCGGCGTAGTTGTAGTGGCCGGTGCTGCCGCTGGTGAAGGAGCGGTACTCGGCGAGCCCGAGGTTCTGTTGGGTGGCCTGCAGGGTGGTGATCATCCGGCAGCCGCCGCCGCCCGTGCCCCCGCCGGTGGTGCCCCCGCCCGTTCCGCCGCCGGTGGTGCCCCCGCCCGTTCCGCCGCCCGTGGTGCCGCCGCCGCCTCCGGTGGTACCTCCGCCCCCGCCGTTCGAGGCGGCCCGGCACTCGCTCTGCTGGCAGACGGTGCCCGTCCCGCAGCGAGCGCACGCGACGCCGGTCGAACCACAGAACTCGGGAGTCGCCCCTGACTGGCACTTCCCGCTCGTGTCACAGCACCCTCCGCAGGTGGCGGGCGAGCAGGAAGCGGCGGGGCCACAGGCAGAGACGATGAGGCCGCCGACGAAGCCGACCAGGAGCATGAGGAAGGTACGGGGTTGCATGATTGCTCCAGGGTTCGGGTGGTTGCGCGAGAGGGGAATCGAACCCCTACGGCCCACCAAAGGGCCTGCGGATTTTAAGTCCGCTGCGTCTGCCAATTTCGCCACTCGCGCGCATCGCTGAAGCACTGTTTAGCAGGGTCTCTTCGGTGTAGGAGCGCGCCATGCTGGAAACAGTCTCCAAGGGCTTTCGCGCTGCCAAGAATCGCCTCCTGGGCAAGGCAGAGCTGACGCCTGAGCTCATCGACGAGTCGCTGCGCGACATCCGCGTCGCGCTGCTGGAAGCCGACGTCGCCTTCGACGTGGTGAAGAAGTTCGTCGCGCGCGTGCGCGAGCAGGCGGCCGGCGCCGAGGTGAAGACCTCGATCACCGGCAAGTCGGGCAAGAAGCTCAAGGTCTCACCCGGCGATCACTTCGTGAAGATCTGCCACGACGAGCTCGAGGCCCTGATGGGCCCGGTGGACACCTCGTTCAAGCTCAAGGGCAAGGGCCAGGTCAGCGGCATCATGATGGTCGGCCTGCAGGGCTCCGGTAAGACGACCACCACCGGGAAGATCGCCTTCAAGCTGAAGAAGGAAGGGCGCTCGGTGATGCTGGTGGCGGCCGACATCTACCGGCCCGCCGCCGTCGATCAGCTCAAGGTCTTGGGCGAGAAGCTGGGCGTGCCGGTGTTCCACGAGGCGGGGCTGCAGCCGCCCGAGCTGGCGCGGCTCGCCTACGAGAAGGCGCGCGCGGAGAAGATCGACACGGTGATCATCGACACCGCCGGTCGCCTGGCGATCGACGACGCGTTGATGGCCGAGCTGGAGTCGATCAAGTCGATCGTCAAGCCGGACAACATCATCCTCGTGACCGACGCGATGATCGGCCAGGACGCGGTGAAGACCGCGGCCGAGTTCAATCGCCGCCTCGAGATCGACGGCTTCATTCTCACCAAGCTCGACGGTGATGCCCGCGGCGGCGCGGCGCTCTCGATCAAGGAAGTCACCGGCAAGCCCATCAAGTACCTCGGCATGGGCGAAGGCCTCGACAAGCTCGAGGAGTTCCGTCCCGCCGGCCTCGCCTCGCGCATTCTCGGGTTCGGCGACGTCGTCGGCCTGATGAAGGACTTCGAAGGCGTCGTCGACCAGGACAAGGCCGAAGAAGACGCGAAGAAGCTGCTCTCGGGCCGCTTCAACATGAAGGACTTCATGGAGCAGATCCGCACGGTCCGGAAGATGGGGCCGCTGAAGGATCTGCTCGAGAAGATGCCTTTCCTCGGGGAGATGAGCGAGCAGCTCAACCCCAACGAGGGCGAGCTCGACAAGATCGACTCGATGTACAACTCGATGACCGAGCAGGAGCGCAAAGCGCCGCACCTGATCGCCAAGGGCCGCGTCGAGCGCATCGCCAAGGGCTCGGGCCGCAAGCCGCAGGAAGTCTCGGAGCTGATGCAGAAGTTCTCCGGGATGCAGCAAATGATGGGCGCCATCGGGCAGGACCCCGGGCTCCTCGGCAAGCTGCCGTTCTTCAAGCAGCTGGGTCAGATGAACCAGATGAAGAACATGGACCTGGGCTCGCTCTTCGGGAAGGACCCGATGATGGCGCAGGCGCTGGGCATGGGCGGGCAGGGCGGCATGCCGATGCAGCTGCCGCCGGGGCTGCCGCCCGGCTACACCCCGCCGATGAGCAAGGCCCAGCTCGCGCAGGCGCGCATGCAGGGCTACTCGCTGGGGCCGCAGAAGAGCGGCCAGACGGACGCTGAGCGCAAGGCTCTGAAGGAGCGGCGCAAGCGCGAGAAGGAAAACAAGAAGAAGAACCGCCGTCGTTAGGCGAGGTCAAACATGAACTCCGAGAATCCCGTGCTCGCTCCGTGGGCTGGTCCATGGGGCGGGGTGCCTGCGTTCGATCGCATTCAGCTCGCCCACTTCAAGCCCGCCCTCGAGCAGGGCATGGCCGAGCAGCTCGCCGAGATCGACGCCATCGCGAACGATCCCGCGCCGGCGAGCTTCCAGAACACCATCGTCGCCTTCGAGCTGTCGGGCCAGCCGCTGACGCGGGCGATGAGCCTCTTGGGGGTGTGGTCCGGCGGGCTCGCGACGCCCGAGTTCCAGGCGCTCGAGACCGAGCTGTCGCCGAAGCTCTCCGCCTTCCGCGATTCGATCATCCAGAACGCGAAGCTCTTCGCGCGCATCAAGGCGGTCTCCGACGCCCCGCGCACCGGGCTCACTTCCGAGCAGCAGCGGCTGCTCTGGCGCCACTTCACCGCCTTCACCCGGCAGGGCGCCGCGCTCGACGACGCGAAGAAGGCCGAGTTGTCCGCGCTCAACCAGCAGCTCGCCACCCTCACCACCCGCTTCAGCCAGAACCTGCTGGGTGACGAGGAAGAAGACGTGCTGGTGATCGACTCGCGCGAGGGGCTCGTGGGGCTGCCCCCGGCGCAGGTGGAGGCCGCCGCCGCCGAGGCCGCGCGTCGGGGCCGGCCTGGCGTGTGGATGATCTCCAACAGCCGCTCCGCCATGGAGCCGTTCCTCAGCTCGTCTGAAGACCGTTCCCTGCGCGAGCGCGGCTGGCGCATGTGGACCCGTCGTGGCGACAACGGCAACGCGCGCGACAACAACGCCATCGCCGCCGAGATCCTGCTGCTGCGGGCGAAGAAGGCGAAGCTGCTGGGCTTCGCGACCTTCGCGCACTGGCGCCTCGATGACTCGATGGCGAAGGACCCGAAGGCCGCGCTCGAGCTGATGACCTCGGTGTGGACGAAGGCGCGCGATCAGTTTCGCCGCGACGTGGTGGAGATCGAGAAGCTCGCCGGCTTCAGCATCGCGCCGTGGGACTACCGGCTGTACGCAGAGAAGCTGCGCAAGGCGAAGTTCGATCTCGACCTCGACGAGCTCAAGCCCTGGCTCCAGCTGGAGCGGCTGCGCGAGGCGATGTTCTGGGTGGCAGGCCAGCTGTACGGGCTTCGGTTCGAGAAGCGCGAGGGCGTGCCGGTGTTCCACGAGGACGTGCGCGTCTACGAGGTGACCCGCCACGGCAAGCTGGTGGGCCTGTGGTACTTCGACCCGTTCGCCCGGCCTGGCAAACAGTCCGGCGCGTGGATGAGCGCGTACCGCGATCAGCAGCGCGTCGAAGGGGAAGTGTTCACCCTGGTGTCGAACAACTCGAACTTCATCAAGGGCCAGCCCACCATCTCGTGGGACGACGCTCGCATCATGTTCCACGAGTTCGGCCACGCGCTGCACGGCCTGCTCTCGAACGTCACCTACCCCTCGCTCTCCGGCACCAACGTGCTGCGCGACTTCGTGGAGTTGCCCTCGCAGCTGCACGAGCACTGGCTGTCCACGCCCGAGGTCCTGAAGTTCCTCGTCGACGACAAGGGAGCCTCGATCCCCTCCAGCTTGATCGAGCGGCTGGAGAAGGCACGCACCTTCAACGAAGGCTTCGCCACCGCTGAAGCCCAGGCCAGCGCGCTGGTCGACATGAAGCTGCACCTCGCGGGCGAGACGCCGATCGATCCGAAGCAGTTCGAGGCGCAGACGCTGAAGGAGATCGGCATGCCGCCGCAGCTGGTGATGCGGCACCGCATTCCGCACTTCGGGCACATCTTCTCGGGCGATGGCTACGCGGCCGGGTACTACAGCTACATCTGGGCCGAGGTGCTCGAGCGCGACGTGTTCGAGGCGTTCAAGGAAGGCGAGGGCCCTTACGACGTCGCGGTCTCCACCCGGCTGGTGGAGACGATCCTCAGCGTGGGTGACACCGTGGATCCCGCGGAGGCGTTCCGGAAGTTCAGGGGACGCGAGCCGAAGCCAGACGCGCTGCTGAGGGCGAAAGGCTTTTTGTAAGCCCTCTCCCCGACCCTCTCCCCCGCGGGGGAGAGGGAGACAGTTTTCTTAGTTCACAGGCCGCCGGTGTCGTAGCTGGTCGGCACGTCGACCCGGAACCCGAAGTCGACCTTCTTCTTCTCGCCGGC
>VFKJ01000456.1 GCA_009885595.1 Myxococcales bacterium
CCGGTGAGCGAGACGTACGCGCTCGACATGGTGTCGCTGGTGGAGTCGATCCTCGAGAGCCCGGACCCGGTGCTGTACTCGCAGCGCGACAAGGCGAAGGGCGAGAAGGTGCGCGAGCTGAAGATGCAGGGCGTGGAATACGACCAGCGGATGATCGAGCTGGAGAAGGTCGAGCACCCCAAGCCGCTGGCGGAGCTGATCTACGGCACCTTCGACGAGTTCGCCGCGAAGCACCCGTGGGTAGCGAAGGAGAACGTGCGGCCCAAGTCGATCGCGCGCGAGCTGTTCGAGACCTGTCAGACGTTCAACGAGTACATCAAGGAGTACGAGCTGCAGCGCAGTGAGGGCGTGCTGCTGCGCTACCTGTCCGACGTGTACAAGACGATCGTGCAGAACGTGCCCGACTCGGCTCGCAACGAGGCGCTCGAGGACATCGCGGCGTACGTGCTGACGACGCTCAAGCACACCGACAGCTCGCTGGTCGCCGAGTGGGAAGCGATGCGTTACGGCACCACCGAGGACGAGGTCGCACAGAAACCCGGAGAGCCCCCCAAGCGCAGGCGCGATCTCGCGAAAGATCCGAAGGCGCTGGCGGCGCGGGTGCGTTCCGAGCTGCACCAGTTGGTGCGGCTGCTGGCGCGGAAGTCGTACGAAGACGCGGTCGAGCAGCTCGGCGGCGTGGAGTCGGGGTGGACGGTCGACACGCTGGAGAAGGCGTTGGAGCCGTACTGGGCCGAGCACCCCTCTTTGGACATCACGCCCCGCGCGCGGCAGCCGGTGCTCACGCAGCTGATTCCGGGTGAAGAGCGCCAGTGGACGGTGCGGCACGCGTTGATCGACTCGAAGGGTGAGCAGGACTGGTATCTGGAAGGCGTGGTGGACCTCAAAGGCCGGGAAGACGTCGACGGAGCCCTGGTGACGATCCGCCATGTCGGCAAGTAACTCCCTCTCCCCCGCGGGGGAGAGGGTCGGGGTGAGGGGCGAAGCGCAGTGGACGCTGGTCCGTTCCCTGCCAATCGCGCTCCTGTCCATCGCCTTCGCCACCCTCGGCTCGATCCTCTACCCGCCCACCAACTGGATCCCCGCCGACGTCCCACCCGTCGCCTTCATCGAAGCGCTGATCCGCTGGGACGCGGGTTGGTACGGAGAGATCGCGCAGAACGGCTACTGGATCAAACCCGGCGAGCAATCACCGGTGGCCTTCTTCCCGCTCTACCCGCTGCTGATCCGCGCGGTGACCTGGCTGGGCCTCAACCGCTGGGTGGCAGCGGTGACGGTGTCCTTCCTCTGCGCGATGGCGGGGCTGTGGGTCTTCGCGCGCTGGGCGAAGCAACTGAGCCCGAACGTCTGGCAGTCGGCCTTCTGGCTGCTCGCGCTCTACCCCTTCGCCGAGTACCTCTACGGCGTCGTCTATTCCGACGCGTTGTTCCTGGTGCTCGCGGTGGGCGCCTTCTACGCGCTCGAGCGTGATCGCCCCGTCGTCGCGACGCTGCTCGGAGCCCTGGCGTGCGCGTGCCGGCCCGTCGCGCCGGCGGTCGTCGTCGGCCTGCTGGTGCGCAGCCTCGAGCGTCGGTGGGTGAAGGGAGACGGCTTCCGCCTCACCGACTTCCTCCCCGCGCTGGCGGGGCTGGGACTGCTCGCGTGGATGACCTTTCTGCAGCTCCGCTTCGACGATCCGCTCGCGTTCGCGCACGTGCAGGGGGTGCCGGGGTGGGACCAGCCTCCGGGCTGGCACGCGTGGCTCAAGCTGTACTGGTTCGACACCATGTTCCCGAAGGTCGACCCGGCGGTGGGCCTCAGGCTCGGGGGGCACGCGCTGGTGACGGTGCTCGCGCTGGTCCTGGTGATCCCGACCTTCAAGCGCCTGGGCGTCGGCTACGGCCTCTTCACGTTGCTCGTGGTCGGGATCCCCGCGGTCTCGAGCAAGGACTTCCAGGGCCTGGGCCGCTACGTGATCGCGGCGTTCCCGTTGTTCCTCACCCTGGCGTTGCTGCTCGAACGCCGGCCGGTGCTGCGAAGAGGGGTCTTCGTGGTCTTCGCGTTGACTCTCGGCGCACTGGCGATCGCGCTCGGAGCCGGCGCCTACGTGGCGTGATGCGGGTTGCTCGCAGTTAGTATTCGTCTTGTGACTACCAGGACCACCACCAAACCGATGCGCACCACGGTCATCACGGTGCCGGCGCGCCTCCTCGCCGAGGTCGACCGCGCAGCGAAGAAGCGGGGTGAATCGCGCAGCC
>VFKJ01000858.1 GCA_009885595.1 Myxococcales bacterium
AGCCCGATGATCGACGGCCAGGGAAGGCTGGTGGGGGTGAACTTCGATCGCGTCTGGGAGAACGTCGCCAACGACTTTGGCTTCAACCCTGACGTCGCGCGCAACGTGAGCGCCGACGTGCGCTACCTGCTGTGGCTGTTGACCTCGGTCGAGGGCGCCAACGGGCTGGTCGCCGAGCTCACTGCGGCCCGCAAATAGGGAAGCGCTTTCCCCTCGTGAGGCTCTGTGATGAAGGAGCGCCCATGCGCTTCGACACCCTCGCCATCCACGCAGGCCAGCACCCGGATCCCACCACTGGCGCCATCATGACGCCGGTCTATTTCAACTCGACCTACGTCCAGGACGGGCCGGGTGAGCACAAGGGCTACGAGTACTCGCGCACCAAGAACCCCACCCGGGGCGCGCTGGAGGCCTGCCTCGCCGCGCTCGAGGGCGCGAAGTTCGGCGCGTGCTTCGCTTCCGGCTGCGCGGCCACCGACATGTTGATGCACATGCTCTCGGCCGGCGATCACGTGGTGTGCAGCGATGACGTCTACGGCGGCACCTTCCGCCAGTTCGACAAGGTCTTCACCCGGCACGGCCTCACCTTCTCGTTCGTCGACATGACGAACCCCGAGAACATCGAGAAGGCGATCACCCCGAAGACGAAGATGATCTGGGTCGAGACGCCGACGAACCCCATGCTCAAGCTCGTCGACCTCTCGCGCGCCGCGGAGATCGCCAAGAAGCACAAGCTGATCAGCGTCTGCGACAACACCTTCATGACGCCGTACTTCCAGCGCCCGCTGGAGCACGGCTTCGAGATCGTCACCCACTCGACGACGAAGTACCTGAACGGGCACTCCGACGTGGTGGGCGGTTTCGTGGCCACCTCGAACAAGGACCTCGCCGAGAAGATGTACTTCCTGCAGAACGCGGTGGGCGGCGTGCCGGGCCCGATGGACTCGTTCCTGGTGCTGCGCGGCGTGAAGACGCTGCACGTGCGCATGCAGCGTCACGCGGAGAACGCGTTCAAGATCGCCGACTTCCTGGTCTCGCACCCGAAGGTGAACAAGGTCACCTTCCCCGGCCTCACCAGCCACCCCCAGCACGAGCTGGCGAAGAAGCAGATGAAGGGCTTCGGCGGCATGATGACCTTCGACATGAAGGGCGGCCTCGAGGCGGCGCGGAAGTTCCTCAAGACGGTGAAGGTGTTCGCCTGCGCCGAGTCGCTGGGCGGCGTGGAGTCGCTCATCGAGCACCCGGCGATCATGACGCACGCGTCAATCCCCAAAGAGAACCGCGAGAAGCTCGGCATTACGGACGGGCTCATCAGGCTTTCGGTGGGTATCGAGGATTCCGCAGATCTGATTGACGACCTGAAGGCGGCCTTCGACGCGGCCTGAAGCCACGATTTCGTGAGAGAGTGCGCCCGTGTTGTCCCTGGTCGTCGCCCTCGTCGTCTGCTCGCCGGAGTTGCCCGCTGAATGCCAGGCGCCCCCCACGCGGGAGGTGTCGGCGCTCACCGGCTTCGCCCAGTCCTCGGGCTCGCTTTCGGTGGGGCTCGATAGCGTGGCGACGTGGTGCTTCGACTCCGGGGGAACGTGGACCGGTGGCCAGCGGCCCGTGAAGGGCAAGCAGCCTGCCAGCACTGAACCGACCGGCGATTGCGCCAAGGCCATCATCTCGTGCGAGGCGGCGCGGGCCTCGATGTCGGCGGAGGTAAGGCAACTGCTCTACGATGCCCTCAAGGACCTCGAGCGGCCTTTCCTGGGCGTGAAGTACAAGCCGAAACGCAGCGGGCTGGCAGAGCGGCCTCCGGAGGTCGCGGAGTGCGGCGCTCGCGATCGCTCGACGCTGTTCGGACATGCGCAGGCGCGGATGGACCTGGCGCGGCTCGCCAGCCAGGCGCAGAACGAATACGCGAACTACAAGACTTGGCTGTTTACGGAGGGGCTGAAGTGCGGGCAGGCCGTCGCTCGCGGGGGAAAGGACTACCTGCGCAAGGGCATCGCGATCGATACGCCGACGCAGGGTGGCGGTACGCAGCAGGTGCCGATAGCCGGGAAGTCGACGGGGAATCCGACCGCGACGGGAACTCCGGCCGTGACGGGAACTCCGACCGCGACTGGAACTCCGACCGCG
>VFKJ01001156.1 GCA_009885595.1 Myxococcales bacterium
TCCTCGAACTCTTCCACGGTTGCTGCTTTCTCACTTCGGCCGCCCCACGTCACCTCGCCATGCAGGCCCCGGGGCGCGAAGCGGTCGGGCTCATGGATTTTGTTAAACCAACGGTTGGCGAGCTTCCACCCTTCGCCAACTCACCAGTCGTCAACAAAGTTCATGAGCGCGACCCCTTCGCTCCCGGGCCGGCCAGCGCATCCTCGAGATTCCCCACTTCGTCCCGTGCGGATCCACGGGAGCATCGCGCTCGACTGTCTCCCTTTGGCAGGTATGGTGCGCCCTCCGATGCTCCTTCCCCTCGTGATGGCCCTCACCGTCACCGCCAGCCCCAAGCTCGCCATCGTGGAGGTCGACGCCCCCGACGTGATGATGGGCCTCGGCGCCCAGGTCACCCGGGCGATCGTCAACGAGGCGCAGGCCCAGAAGCTCGACCTGGTCACCCCCGACCAGCTGCGCGAGAAGCTCGACGCCAAGCACTACGCCGCCTTGAGGAAGTGCGGCGGCCGGGTCGCCTGCGCCGCCCAGGAACTGGAAGCGCTGGGCGTGCAGCGCGCGGTGGTAGGCCAGCTCTCGCGGAGCGAAGCGCACTACGTGCTCAAGCTGTGGCTGTTCGATCTCGAGGCGCTCACCACCCTGGCCGACGTCGATCGCTCCATCCTCATCGCGGCCCGCCGCTTCATGAAGGACGTCGAGCAGGCCGTGCCGCCGCTGCTGCGCGGTGAGCGCGAGGCCCGCGGCACCCTGGTGCTCGAGGCCAACCTCGCCGACGCCCAGATCTCGGTGAACGGAGAGTTCGCCGGCACGCCCCCGCTCACGCTCACCCTTCGCCCCGGCAAGTACGAGGTGAAGATCGAGCGCAAGAAGTACCTGCCCATCACCCGGCTCATCGACGTCGAGGCGAACCAGGAGAGCCAGCTCGAGCTCAAGCTCCTGCTCATTCCCGGGCAGATTCCGGACGATCAGATCATCCCCGCGCTGGTGAAGAAGCCCGAGCCGGCGGCGCCAGAGGGCGTCCAGCTCTCGCCGCTCACCTGGGTCCTGGGGGGCGTCACCGTGGCCGCCGCGGGCACCGGGCTCGCCCTGGGGCTGGTGGCGCGCTCTCAGGAGAAGGCCCTGCGCGAGAGCTTCGACACCCAGACGAACGTCTACGGCGGCACCCGGACCCAGGCGCTGGAGCAGAACCGCAACGCGGTGATCGCGAACGTGGCGTTCGGCGTCGCCGGGGCCGCGCTGATCGGCACGGTGATCTCCGGCATCGTGGGCGCCAGCAGCGCGCCCGTGCAGGTCGCGCCGACGGTGACCTCCACCGCCGCGGGGCTCACCGTCGGAGGGACCTTCTGATGCGCTCGCTCCTCTGCGCGCTCGGCTTCGTGGCGCTCGCCGGTTGTCAGGCCGTCAACCCCGACGCCCGCTTCAGCTGCGACGCCGGGGCGGACTGCGGCTCGGGCTACGAGTGCCGCCCGCATTTTTCCGGCGGCGGCCACTGCTTCAAGCTGGGCGAGTGCGTCGACGAGGAACTCTGCGACGGCGCCGATCAGAACTGCGATGGCCGCGTCGACGAGACCTTCCCGGAAGAGGGCCGCGCGTGCACCACCGGCAAGCAGGGCCTGTGCGCCGCCGGTACGCAGGGCTGCGTGGTGGGCACGCTGAGCTGCCTGCAGACGGTGCAGCCCGCTGCCGAGCAGTGCAACGGCCTCGACGACGACTGCGACGGCGCCGTCGACGAGACCTTCGACTTCACCTCCGACGAGGCGAACTGCGGCGGCTGCGCGCTCCGGTGCGATGGCGGCACCACCTGTCTCTCCTCCTCGTGTGAGGAGACCCGCTGTGACGATGGCCTCGACAACGACCTCGACGGCACCCTCGACTGTCTCGACTCGTCCTGCCTCGGCCAGGTCTGCGTCAGCCCCACCGCCCCTTCCTGGCGCTGCGGCGCGCGCGATGGGGGCATCACGGTGGATGGCGGCGAGGTGGACGGAGGCGACGTGGACGCAGGCCAGGTGGATGGTGGCGAGCCGGATGGCGGGGCGTCCGACGGGGGCGATCCGGATGGCGGAGTCGACGGCGGCCTCGAGTTCGGCTGCTTCGCGCCCGAGCAGGACTGCGCCAACGGCCTGGACGACGACGGTGACGGCGAGGCCGACTGCCTCGACGTCGATTGCGCGGGCCTGACCTGCGCCAGCGGTACCACCTGCACCAACCGCAGCTGCCCGGGGCCTGGATGAGACGAGCTCTCCTTGCGTACCTCGTCATCGCCGCCGGCGCCTTCGCGCAGCGGGTCCCCTGGGCCGCCGAGACGCCGAGCGTGCCCTCGAACCTGCCGGGAGATCCGGCCGTCATCCTCACGCCGAACCTCACGGTCGTGGGCACCGACACCATCCAGCCCAACCTCTTCTTCTGGCCGCTGGGCGAGCCGCCGAGCTCGCTCCCGGTCGGCCCCGTCAACTCGGCCGACGCGCGCGGCTCGCTGCTGGCGGTGGCGTCGCTGAACACCAACACCGTCCTCTTCTTCGAGGCGACTGATGCCGGCTTCACGCAGCTGAACACCGGTGGCTTCACCGTGCCCTCGCCCCGCCACGTGGCGCTGCGGCAGCTCGCCGCGGCGGGCTTCGAGCTCTACGTGGGCACCGCCAGCCAGACCATCGAACACCACCGCCTCGACCTCGCCGATGGCGGGGTCACCTTCACGCAGCTGCCGTCGATGAGCGTGGCAGAGCCCCCGTCGGGCATCGCGATCGATGATCGCACCGGTCAGCTCTACGTGGCCCAGCCCTCGCTCGGGCTGGTGCTGGTGCAGACCGACACCTCGCGCGCCTTCCTGGTCTCGATCGACGCCGGCCACCTCGGCACCCTGGTCGGCGGGGTCTCCCTCTTCCTCGCGGCCGATGGCGGCACGCTCGTCTTCACCACCGCGCCCAACGAGTCGGAGCTCGAGGTGCACTCCGGCCAGGGCGCGTACCTCGGCACCCTCACCGTGGGCGACGTCGATGGCGGCCCGCGGAGCCTGGGCACGCCTCACTTCCTCGAGGTGTTCTCGCAACCCGCGCCCGGCTTTCCGCGCGGCGTGGTGGTGGTCGAGGACTCCACCACCGCGAACTACAAGGTCATCTCGCTGGCCGCGGTGGACGCGGTGTTCCCGCTCCCGCCGCCCTTCATTCCCTCGGCGGCGACCCCGGACGCCGGGCTGGCCGATGGAGGCATGACGGACGGTGGCGCCTCCTCCGACGCAGGCACCGGGCCGACGGGCACCGGCGGCGGGAGCGGTACCGGGCGGCCCGCCCCCAGCGCCCCGCCCATTCCTCCCGCGTGCGGCTGCACGGGCGGCCCCTTCGTCCTCCTTCCGGGAGTCCTCTTGCTGTGGTGGATTCGCCGACTTCGCTCGACCCGCTCATGAAAAAAATCTCTCTCGTCCTCGGTGCCCTGCTCCTCGCCTGTCAGACGCCGCGCGAAGCCGAGCAGCCTCCTGTTCCAGTCGCCGCCAAGGCTTCGCCCGCCGACGCGCCCAAGCCCGACCAGCCGCTGCGCTTGACCATCGTCGGCACCAACGACGTGCACGGCTGGGTGATGAACATGAGGGAGCAGTTTCCCCGCGGGGAGATCCGCTACGGCGGGGTCGCCACCTTCGCCTCGTACGTGCAGGTGCTGCGGCAGGACAACCCCAACGGCGTGGTGCTCGTCGACGCCGGCGATCTCTTCCAGGGCACGCTGGTCTCGAACCTCACCGAGGGCAGCGTGGTGATCGAGGCCTTCAACCAGCTCGGCTACGACGCGGCCGCCATCGGCAACCACGAGTTCGATTACGGCCCGGTCGGCCCCATCTCGGCGGCCACCCAGGCCACCATGGATCCCTTCGGCGCCCTCAAGGCCCGCATCGCCGAGGCGAAGTTCCCGCTGCTCTCCACCAACATCTACGAGGCGAACAACGACGGCTATCGCCCCTCGTGGTTGCCCAGCGACGGCAGCATCATCGTCGAGCGCCACGGGCTGAAGATCGGCATCTTCGGGCTCACCACGCCGCAGACGCCCACCGTCACCCTGCCGATCAACGTGCAGACCATCAAGTTCCGCCCCCTGGGGTCCGAGGCGCTGGCGGCGGCCACCCGGCTGCGCGGCAAGGGCGCGGACCTGGTGGTGGCGGTGGTGCACGCCGGCGGGCGCTGCGGCGACTGCTCGAAGATGCACGACCTGAGCAGCTGCGACCTCGACGCCGGAGAGATCTTCGAGATGATGAAGGGCCTGCCCGAGGGCACGCTCGACGCGGTGGTGGCGGGCCACACGCACCAGCAGATCGGCCACATGGTCAACGGCACGCCGGTGATGCAGAGCTGGGCGCTGGGCCGCTTCTTCGGAATGATCGAGCTCTCGATCGACCCCAAGACGAAGAAGGTGCTGCCCCAGCGCACCCAGATCCACTCGGGCATCGAGATCTGCGAGACCTGGGACGTCGAGACCAAGAGCTGCGATCCCAAGAAGCTGCGCGCCCGCGCCGACGAGGTGACCCCGGTGTCGGCGAAGTTCCGCGGGCAGCTGATCCGCACTGATCAGACGGTGCTGCAGGCGATGCAGCCCGCCGAGCAGGCCGTCGCCGACCTGCAGCAGAAGGCGCTGGGCCTCACCGTGCCCAGGGCGCTGGGCCGGGTGTACGAGGGCGAGAGCGAGCTGGGCAGCTTCCTCGCCGATTCCCTGCGGATGCTGTCGAAGACCGACATCGCCCTGATGAACCCGGGTGGCCTGCGCGCCGACCTGAAGGAAGGGGCGCTCACCTACGGCTCGGTCTACGAGGTGATTCCTTTCGACAACGCCATCGCCACCCTCGAGCTGACGGGCGAGCAGCTCGATCGCCTGCTGACGGCCGCCTTCGCCTCGAAGAAGGGCGTCTTCCAGGTCTCGGGCCTCGAGGTGAAGCTCAGCCACTGCGTGGTGCCCGATCGCCTGCGCAGCTTCACGCTGGCCGGCGGCAAGAAGTGGGAGGCCACCCGGAAGTACAAGGTGGCGATGCCCGACTTCCTCGCGCGCGGAGGCGATGGCCTGGCCCCCGTGCTCGCCACCATCGATCCCTCGCAAGTTGACCTCGCGGAGAACAAGGGCACCAACCTGCGCGACGACCTGATCAACTTCTGGCAGGCGCGCAAGGAGACCTTCAAGCCGCCCAGGGGGGGCCGAGTCACCTTCATCGACTCGGGCGAGACCTGTAGCACCGCTACTCGCACAGACACCTCCACGAGCGTGCCGTGACGTGACAATACGTGACACGGTCCTTTTCAAACCCTCGTCAGCTGGTTAAGAAATCCATCTAGGGCCGAAATACCGGCCTCAGAGGAGATCTCCCAGGTGCTCTACAAGGTCACGCCGCTGCTCACTCCGGTCGAGGCGAAGAAGCCCGATCCTGACGCTCCTCCGAAGGAAGCGCGCAAGCGCCGCAAGTCGGCGGTCTACGACTGCGACGGGCAGGAGGTGCTGATCACGATGATGTGCCTGAAGTGCCGCTCGATGAAGCCGCTGGCGATGTTCGGCCTGCGGAAGATGGCGGACGGCGCGATCCGCAATCAGCCCTGGTGCCGCAACTGCCGCTCCGGTGCGGGGGTGGCCAAGAAGAAGCCCGACGAGCTCGAGCCGGTGGTGCAGGCGCCCGCCGCGCCGGTGGTGGCCGAGCCCGTGCGCACCGCGCCGCTCAGCGCGCTCGAGCAGTTGATGGCCGGCCCGCCCCCGGGCTGAGCCCGTCCGCTCAGAAACACCGAAGCCCCGCCTCCGTGAGGAAGCGGGGCTTCTGTATTTTCACAGCCTGCTGCGTTGTGGAGGTGAACGGGATCGAACCGATGACCTTCGCATTGCGAACGCGACGCTCTCCCAACTGAGCTACACCCCCATGAGGGGCCCCGACGTCGCAGCGGGCGGCGGCTGACTACGTGTTTCCGACCCACCCTGTCAAGGATCCAAACTGACGCGTTTAGACATTTGACGTGGGTGGAAGCAGATGCCACAAACTCCAACCTTTCCGATGCCTCCTGTGACGAAGACTTTGAGCCCGGCCGAGCTCGCAAAACTGGAGCATGCCTTCGCGACTGACCCCGCCTCGGAGGCTTACAAGCCTCTGGCCGAGGCCTACCTCGGCATGGGCCGCTTCATGGAGGCGATGGTCGTCTGTAAGAAGGGCGTCAA
>VFKJ01000804.1 GCA_009885595.1 Myxococcales bacterium
AGCCGCTTCCTGAGGAGGAGGAGGAGGAGGGGCCGGTGGCGCCTCAAGCTGGGGCGCGCCGGGCGGCGCCACGCACACCCCGGCCTCGCAGATCCGGTCCCCCTTGCAGTCCGTGTCTTTCGTGCACCCGCCCGACGCCTGAGCCAACACCACCATCGCCACCACGAGCACCATTCGCCCACTGTACTCGTTGCCCGTGACAGCTCAGGTCACATTGACCGTCCGCGCGTACGACTGGGCGATCGTGGGGGACCGTTGGATCACCAGCGAAGGCCGGACGAGCTCGATCATCGCCTTGTTGAACGCCTCGGGCTCGTCGACGAACGGCTCGTGACCGGAGTGCTCGAACCAGACGAGCTTCTTCGAAGGCGCCGTGAGGAGGTCGAAGTACGCGAGGCTCTGCGGGGAAGGGACCCAGTGATCATGGCGGCCGAGCAGGAAGAACACGGGCACCTGCAGCGCGGGCGCGCGCTCGAGCAGGTTGAGGTGCGAGACCTCGGGCCACATCGTCTCGAGGGAGAATCGGAACCCCCGCATCGCGTTGGGCAGCTCGATCAGCGATGACTCGGTTCCTCCCATGATCACGCGGCCGACCTTCAACAGCGCGCGCGCGCTGAGCTGACCTTCCAGACGCTGCAGCCAGGTGCGTTCGATCCAGAGCTGATCGGCGGTGTGGGGTGGAGGGCCGATCTTCCGCAGCGCCTCGATCCCGCTCTCGTCGCCGGCGTCTTCTGCCTCAGCGAGGGCGATCTCGTACGAGGCGGCCTCGCCCGCGGCCCAGTCGCCGATCTGCCCGCTCCCGACGTACGCCGTGAGCTTCTCGGGGTGACGCGCGGCGTAGAGCACCCCGAGCGCCGAGCCCCAGGAGTGGCCGAAGAGGGCGACCTTCTGCCCCAGGCGCGCAAAGACGCCGTCGACGAGCTCGTCGAGATCGGACAGGAACTGCTCCACGTTCATCGAGGCGCTGGGGATGTCGGGGCTGAACGACTTGCCGGCGCCGCGCTGGTCCCAGGAGACGAGGGTGAAGTGCTTCTCGAGGGCCGCGTTGTAGTGGCGGAAGAGCTGCGCCTCGGAGAACCCGGGGCCGCCGTGCAGCAGGATCAGCACGGGGTTCTCGACGTTCTCCCCGCGGATCATCACCCACTGATCGATGCCGCCGATCCGCAGGAATCTGGTCTCAGCGATGCTCCCCGGGAGGTGTTCGCCATGGGGACCGCGGAAGTCCGGTGTCTTTCCCAGGAGTCTCATGCGCCCAGTTCATGCAATCGCTTCACCGCCGCCTTTGGCTGAAAAATCACGTCTCTCGGGTGAACCCGGCGCGCGCAAACTGCGCTCACAGCTCGTTGTTGCGAGCCACTTCCCTCAGCGTGAGCCGAGTCAAGGGCGGCGGCTCGACGGTCCTTCCCTCGAGGCTTCTTCGACCCGCACCACCGGGACCGGGAAGTACGCGCGTCACCACGCCCAGCACGTTCTGGGCGAGCGAGGGCGCCAGTCCATACAGGCCCGCGAGCACCTTCGCCGGCAACGACAGCACCACCTCCGCGTCGCCTCGCGCGCTCGCGTCGAGGATCTGCCGCGCTGCGCGCCTGGGGTTCATCGCCAGCCCCGGAAGGCTCGAGACCACCTTGAACCAGGCGTACTCCGCGTCCGCCTGGCCCCTCATCCACGCGTGCCGTGCGCTGCCCGTCCTCATCAGCCCGGGGCAGACCGTGGTCACCACGATCCCATCCTTCGCCAGCTCCGTCCGCAGCCCCGCGGACAGTCCATGCAAGGCGAACTTGCTGGCGCTGTACGGGAGCAGGTGGGGCACCGCCACCTTCGCGCCGATCGAGGTGATGTTGATGATCCGCCCTGCCTGCCTGCGCCGCATCGACGGCAGCAGCTCGAGGGTCGCGTTCAGCGGCGCCCAGAAGTGAATCAGCATCGCCGCCTCGTAGTCCTGCGAGGTCATCTCCTCCATCGGCCCGACCTGGATCTCGCCCGCGTTGTTGACGAGCACGTCGACGGGCCCGAGCGCGCGCACCACCCTCGCGAGGAACTCCCGGAACTGGACGCGGTCGGTCACGTCGCACGCCGAGGCGAACACCGTGCCCTTCCGCGCCAGCTTCGCCCTCGCCCGCTCCACCTCCTCCGGGTCGCGCGCGCAGATTGCCACCTGGCCTCCGCAGCGAATCACTTCGCGCGCGAGCAGCAGCCCCAGCCCCCGCGCGCCGTCGGTGATCACCACCACCTTCCTCCGCCAGCTGAAGCGCCGCCGCAGCACCACGCCCAGCCAGGTTCGATTTTTCATGACGGGAGTTGGGTAACGCGCTCCCGCAACCTGCAGACCTCCGTCTCCGGGCAGGGTCTGGGAGAGGGCTTGCCAATCAGGGGACCGCCCCCTCATTCGACGGGGTGCGAGGGCGTCGAGGGTGCTGAGCGGTCAGGTGACCTGCGGGCCGTCCAGCACCTCGCGCACCTTCCTTGCGAGGGAGTCGGGGGTGATGGGCTTCTGCAGGTAGGCGAGGTCGGCCTCGATGACGCCGTGCCGAACGATGCTGTCGTCGGTGTAGCCGGACATGCACAGCACCTTCATGTCGGAGCGGGCGCGGCCGAGGCGCAGGGCGAGCTCGGGGCCGCTCATCTGCGGCATCACCACGTCGCTGAGGAGCAGGTGGATTCGCTTCGGGTACTTCTCCGCGTGCAGGAGCGCCTCGCCGGCGTTGCGGGCTTCGATCACGTGGTAGCCCTGCTTGCGCAGAATGCTCGCCGCCACCGCCCGCACCTGGGGCTCGTCTTCCACCAGGAGAATGGTCTCGGTGCCTCGGGTGTCGCTGGGCTTCACCTCGGCGATCGCCTGCCGGGCCTCGGGGCCAGCGAGGGGGAAGTAGAGCTTGAAGGTCGTCCCCTTCCCGGGCTCGCTGTAGACCCAGATGGTCCCGCCGCTCTGCTTGACGATCCCAAAGACGGTCGAGAGCCCCAGGCCGGTCCCCTTGCCCACGGGCTTGGTGGTGAAGAAGGGCTCGAACAGCCGGGCGAGGGTGGGCTTGTCCATGCCGCAGCCGGTGTCGCTCACGGCGAGCATCGCGTGCGGGCCCGGCAGCACGCCCAGGTGTTCGCGGGCGTAGGCTTCATCGAGCACGATGGTCCCGGTCTCGAGGGTGACCTTCCCGCCGGTGGGCATCGCATCGCGGGCGTTGAGCACCAGGTTCATGATCGCGCGCTCGAGGTTGCCCACGTCGATCAGCACCTTCCCGAGCTGCGGGTCTGGCAGGCAGACGAAGTCGACGTCGGCCCCGAGAACGCGTTGGAGCATGCGGTCCATCCGCGCGAGCACCTCATTGAGGTCCACCACGGTGGGGTTGAGCACCTGCATGCGACTGAACGTCAGGAGCTGCCGGGTGAGGTCGGCGGCGCGCTTGGCGGCGGAGGTGATCTCCTCGAGGTCCGCGCGCCTGGGCTCGCCCGGGTCGAGCCCGGCGAGCAGGGTCTCTCCGTAGCTGAGGATCACCGAGAGCAGGTTGTTGAAGTCGTGCGCCACCCCGCCGGCGAGCCTGCCCACCGCTTCCATCTTCTGCGCCTGTCCCAGCTGGTCTTCGACGCGACGCAGGACCTCGCGCGAGCGCCGCTCTTCGGTGATGTCGAGGGAGAGGATGCACACGCCCTCTGGCACCGGCACGAAGCGCAGCGAGAACCAGCCCGTGGTGCCGTCTGGCTGGGTGAACTCGTTGTCCATCCGCGCGTGCGTTCGCTCGGCCATGCAGCGCTCGAGCACGCTGAACATCGGGGTGGCATCGATGCCGGGGTAGCACTCGGACATGGTGCGGCCGAGCAGCTCTTCGCGGGTCTTCTGGCCTTGCCTGGCGACCGCATCGTTGACGTAGAGGTATCTCCAGTCAAAGCCGATGACCTGGCAACCCTCGAGGAGGCTGTCGAGGACACCGCGGGCCACGCGGCCAAAGCCAGCGTCTTCCATCTGCATGAGTGCTTCCCCCCGGCCGCGTCCCGATGCCGCGCCGATGGACGAAGTCTACAACGTGCCGCGCTCGACCGACGATGGACCTCCTGCCATTTGTCGGCGAACGTTACGGTTCGGTGTCCACCGCCCCTCGTCGACGGTCGACTTCGCCGCGGGAAGCAGTATGAGGGCGGTGGCGGGCCGGCTGGGCAGGACCACATGAACTCCAATCAACGGTTGTGGGCGCTGGCGGCGGCCGTAGCGGTCGTGATGATCGTCGTTCCCCTCGCTGCGTGCGGTACGCCGAAGGGCAAGTGCACGCCCTCGTCATGCTTCGGTTGCTGCGACCAGAACGATCAGTGCCAGGCGGGCAGCTCGTCGGTCGCTTGCGGCAGCAGCGCGGGCAGCTGCACCAGCTGCGCCTTCGGCACCGTCTGCACCCTCGGCGTCTGCAGCAGCGGCGGCACGGGCGGCAACGGCGGTGGGGGCACGGGCGGAGGCAC
>VFKJ01000625.1 GCA_009885595.1 Myxococcales bacterium
CATGGCCGCGAGCTTCGAAGTTCGCCATACCTTCACGCCATGAGGACTCTCCTGCTGCTGGCGTGTCTCGCCTTGCCTGGCTGCCAGTCGGCGGCCGACGTCACCGCCAAACACCGCGCCGGGGTGGAGAAGACCTTCGCCGCGCTCAGCGCCCTGCAGCCGAAGGTCGCCGCCGCGGAGCCGGTGAGCGAGGCGAAGGTGAAGGCAGCGCCGCTGGTGCTCGAGGGCTCCCTGCCCAACGCGATGTTCGTCTACGCCGACGACCTGAAGAAGCCAGGCGAGGCCGCCTCGGTGCGCCTGCGCACGCTCGACTCCGTGCCGTTGCTGCAGTGCGGGGCGCTGCTCGGCAAGCAGCATTACTTCGGCGACTCCATCACCCGCGTCGCCCCCAGCGTGGCCGAGCAG
The DNA here is from genome assembly GCA_009885595.1 of Myxococcales bacterium. Taxonomy (GTDB): domain Bacteria; phylum Myxococcota; class Myxococcia; order Myxococcales; family Myxococcaceae; genus Archangium_A. The sequence continues at coordinate 406 of VFKJ01000625.1, forward strand.
TACCTCGTCGCCTGCGAGAAGCTGCAGTACGCGCTCGTCATTCGCGAGCTGGAGTTCGTTCCCCCCGAGCTCTCGCTGGAGACGAAGAAGTTCAAGAGCGCGCTCTACCGCGCCGAGGTGCTGGTGTTCGAGGTGAAGACCGGAGCGCTGCTCGGCGGCTATCCCCTCGCCGCGAAGAACGAAGACAGCGTGATGCTGCTCGATGGCGACGCGGATCACGTGAAGCGACTGTTGAGCAACCTCGAGTCCACCGTCTTCAACGCGCTTCGTGAGGGAGCGCGGCAGGCGTTCCCCGGCTCGTTGCCCGCGCCGAAGAAGTAGCGGCGCGCCACCGGCGCAGGTGCACCAGCAGCCTCGCGAGCGCCGCCAGCGGCACGCCGAAGTAGACCAGCAGGCCGAAGAGCACGAGCCCGGAGAGCTGGTAGCGGGGCGGGGTGAGCGCGAGGCCGCTCACCGGCTGCACGGTCAGGAAATGAAGAATCGCCGCTTCGCCGAGGAACGGCGCGTCGGCCGCGTGGGACAGCGCGCGCGGCAGGAGCATCGTCTCGCCCGGCAGCGTCCAGGACGCGGCGGAGAGCTCGGTCGCCAGCGCCCAGGCGTGGTCGAACCGTCCATTTCGCCGCGCGCCCGCGAGGCCGAACGCGCTGGCCGCCGTGCCGAAGCCGTCGAGCACGGGGCCCGCGTCGATCTCGAACGTCCACTCGCCCTCGGTGCCGCGCGCGTACTCGCGAAAGCCCGCCGCCCACCCGCGGTCCTGCCAGAAGGACTGCTCGTAGCGCGCGTACCAGTCACGGCCCGCCTCGGGCCACAGCGCGGGGGCGAACGCGAGGCTCCACGAGGTGCCGATGCCGCGCGAGGGCTGCACTTCCCGGCCGCTCGGCAGCTCCACCCGAAAGCGGGGCAGCCCCAACGCGTCACTGAGCGGCGGGCGGAAGGCGCGAATCGCCCGCGCGATGAAGGCGGAATGATCAGTGCCCAGGACGCCGTCGGCCTGCTGCAGGAAGCCGAGCGCTGCGACCACGTCGATGGGGTAACACTCG
>VFKJ01001009.1 GCA_009885595.1 Myxococcales bacterium
GATGCCGCAGAGGCTGGCTGAGCAGGTGGCCCGGCCGTTGATGCCTTCCGCACAGGGCCGGCCGCAGCCGCCGCAGTTGGCGAGATCGACGCTGAGGTTCTTGCAGCCGTCAGGACAGAGGGTTTCACCAGGGCGGCAGGTGCCGCCGCCGCCGCCCGTGCCTCCGCCGGTGCCTCCGCCGATTCCTCCGCCGGCTCCCCCGCCGGTCCCTCCACCCGTTCCGCCGCCGAGCCCTCCGCCCATTCCGCCGCCCGTGGCACCACCGCCGCCTCCAGCACCGCCACCCAGGATGCCGGAGTCGACGAACACGCAGCCGGCGGCGGTACAGGCCTGACCGGGCCCACAGTCGACCGCGGTCTCGCAGATGGTGTTGGTCCTGCCGCAGCCAGCCGCGAAGAGCAGCGCGGCGACCAGCGAAGCAACCTCGGAGGTCTTCACCGGCCGATCATTTAGCACGCGCCTGTCGGGGGCCCTTCTTCTCCACCGTGTAGGTTGCCACGCAGCGTGCAGACACCTGCACACCTTCCCAGCCGGCCCCGCTCGGAGCGCCACTGGACTTGAACTTGCTCTTGGTGGTGCCATGACTGCCAATCCCCCCCTCGTGGCTTCTCTCCCGACCTCCTCCGCTGCTCCGCAGAGCGCCTACCGCTGGGTGGTGCTGGGGGTCTTCATGCTGGTCGCCGGGCTGAGCCAGGCGCTCTGGCTCAACTACGCGCCGCTGCTGACGCTGGTGCAGAGCAAATACGGCGTGAGCGAGGGGATGGCGGGCGGGCTGCTGCTCGTCTTCCCGCTCATCTACGTGCTGCTCTCGGTGCCCGCGGGTCAGCTGACGGATCGCAGGGGCTACAAGTTCTCAGTGGGGCTGGGCGCGGTGCTGATGGCGGGCTTCTCCTGCCTGCGGATCAACGAGAGCAGCTTCTGGGTGCTGTTGATCGCGCAAGTGGGCATCGCGGTGGGGCAGCCCTTCGCGGTCAACGGCATCTCCAAGCTGGTCGCCGACTGGTTCACGCCGCAGCAGAGCGCGATGGCCACCGGGCTGGGCACCATGGGCATGTTCATGGGCATGGCGGCGGGCATGGCCGCGACTCCGCCGCTGGTGGAGAGCCTGGGCTACCAGGGGGCGATGGTGGTGTTCGCGGCGATCTCCGTGGGCATCTGCGCCGCCTTCCTGCTGCTCTCGAAGAACAACCCCGGGGCCAGGCCGGCGGCGACGGTGGTGGAAGAGCCCTCGATGCTGTCGCTGCTGAAGAACCCCCGGCTGCTGCTGCTCTTCACCGTGGCGTTCCTGGGGCTGGGCTTCTTCAACGGGCTGACCACCTGGATCGAGCCCATCCTCGCGCCCAACGGCTTCGACGCGGTGAAGGCGGGCAACGTGGGCGGCGTGCTGATCATCGGCGGCATCCTGGGGGCGGTGGTGGTGCCGGCGCTCTCCGACGCGCTCAAGCGCCGCAAGCCCTTCCTCATCGGCAGCGTGGCGCTGGCGCTGGGCGCGCTGGTGCCGACGGTGACCTCGCACGACGAGACGGTGGTGCTGATCTCCGCGGCCGCGCTGGGCTTCTTCTTCCTGCCGGCGTTCGCGCTGCTGCTCGACATGTGCGCGACGGTGGCGGGCGAGAAGGCGGCGGGCGGCGCGACCGGGTTGTTGATGCTCTTCGGCAACGGCGGGGGCGTGGTGGTGATCCTCGCGATGGTGTTCGTCAAGGGTGACGAGCCGACGTTCATGCGCGCGGTGTACCTGCTCTACGCCATCGTGGCGGTGGCCATCGCGCTCGCCTTCGGCGTCAAGGAGACGATGGTGAGGGACCCCTCCATTCGAGACGTGGGCTCCGTCTGAGCGTGCTCGCCCTGCGCCAGGCTCCCGCGCATGTCGGACCCTGCTGGCACGACCCCCGCCATGGATGAAGTGGCGATGACACTCAATGAGCGGTTCCGCCCGTTGAAGGTGTCCGAGTACGTCGCGCTCGCGGAGCTGGGCGCGTTCGAAAACGAGAAGGTCGAGCTCCTCAGGGGACGGGTGGTAAGGATGGCGCCGCAAGGGGAGGAGCACGCCTGGGTCGTGCAGACGATGACCAGCCTGCTGGTCGAACATTTTGGGAAGTGGGCCGCCGTGAGGCCTGCGCTGCCGCTCCACGCCTCGGAAGACTCGATGCCTGAGCCCGACTTCGCGCTGGTGCCAAAGACGCGCGGGCCCGGGCCCCACCCGCAGAAGGCCCTGCTGCTCATCGAGGTGTCGAGCTCCTCGCTCCGGCTCGATCAAAAAGTGAAGGCGCCGCTGTATGCCGAGGCCGGCTCACCCGAGTACTGGATCGTCGACGTCGCGGCCGCGCAGCTCGAGGGCTTCCGTCAGCCGAAGGACGGCGAGTGGACCGAGCACTTCACCCTCACCGCGGCCCAGACGATTCGGCCGGTCTCCTTCCCCACCGTCGAGTTTCCCCTGAAGGACTTCCTGGTCGGCCTCCCCAGGCACTGAGCGCGAGGTACGCTGCGCGGCGAAGTGCACGCGACCGTCCTCAACCCCGGCTCGAAGACCAGGCCGTCCTCGACCGCGGTGTCCCGCCTCGCGGTGTGGTCCACCTGC
>VFKJ01000026.1 GCA_009885595.1 Myxococcales bacterium
CGCCTGTACGATCTCGAACTCAAGAAGCGCGAAGCCGAGAGCGCCTCGCGCGAAGGCAACAAGGCCGACATCAGCTTCGGCTCGCAGATCCGCAGCTACGTGCTGGCGCCGTACCGCATGGTGAAGGACCTGCGCACCGGCGTGGAATCGGGCCAGCCCGACAAGGTGCTCGATGGGGATCTCGACGAGTTCATCACCGCGCAGTTGATGGGGGTCAAGAACCCCGCCAAGGCCCTGCCCGAGTAAGTCGAGTCGGAACCGGGGCAGACTTCGAAGCGTCTGGAACACACATGCGCCTGCTCGTTTTGTTGACCCTGGTCTCGACCGCCGCCCTGGCCAAAGACAAGGTGAAGGACGTGCGAGCCCGCCGCGCCGCCGACGTGAAGGCGCTGGTGGAGAAGGCCGGCCTCACGTACCCGGTCGACGAGGTCTACCTGCGCGGCCTGAAGAAGGAGCGCCTGCTCGAGCTCTGGGCGGGCAAGCGCGGCGAGCCCATGGTGCTGGTCAAGTCGTACCCGTTCTGCGCCGCCTCGGGTGAGCTGGGCCCCAAGCGCAAGGAAGGCGACTCGCAGGTGCCCGAGGGGCTCTACGAGGTGCCGGAGTTCAACCCGTACTCCGACTACCACCTGTCGATGAAGGTCTCGTACCCCAACGCGAGCGACCGGCTCCGCAGCGATCCGAAGCGGCCGGGCGGGCTCATCTACCTGCACGGCAACTGCGCCAGCATCGGCTGCATCGCGATTCAGGATGAGCCGATCGAAGAGGTGTACCTGATCACGATCGACGCCAAGCGCAGGCCGATCCGCTTCGACATCTTCCCCTCCCGGCTGACCGAGGAAGGCCTGGCCTCCCTGAAGGACCCCGACAACGGCGACTTCTGGAAAGAGCTCATGCCCGCCTACACCGCGTTCGAGGCGAACCGCCGGCCCGCGCCCTTCACAGTCTCAAGGAAGACAGGGGCTTACGTTCTCAAGTAGCGTTGGAACCTGCTGCCTCCACCGGTGTCTGTGGTGTCGTCGGAGCGTTCCATGAGTGACGACGACCACCGGCGGGAGGCAGACGTGACGAGCGACGTGCTGGAGCTCCCAGCCCAGGTGATGGCCGCCGAACCCCGCGCCCCGGCCGCGAGCCTGCCCGAGCACCTGCTGATCGCCCGCCTGCGCCGCCGCGACGCCGAAGCGTTCGAGGTGCTGGTCAAGACCCACCAGGACCGCGTCTACGACTTCTGCGTGCGGATGCTCACCGACCGCGAAGAGGCGTTCGATCTCACGCAGGAGATCTTCATCTCGGTGCACAAGCACCTCGACAAGTTCAGGGCCGACGCGAAGCTGACCACCTGGATCTACCGAATCGCCCGCAACCACTGCCTCAACCGCCTCAAGTACCTGAAGCGGCGCGGTCGTGGACGCAGCGACGAGTACGGCGAGTCGAACGAGCTGTCGATCACCGAGTCACTCGGCGGGGGCCCGCAGCAGCCCGATGACGCCGTGCAGGGAAAGAACGATCGCGCGCTGGTGCACCGCGCCATTCAGGAGCTCGACGAAGATCAGCGCAGCCTCGTGGTGCTGCGCGACGTCGAGGGCCTCAGTTACGAAGAGATCATGGAGATCACCGAGCTGCCTGAGGGCACGGTGAAGAGCCGGCTGCATCGCGCGCGCGAGAAGCTGGCAGGGATCCTCACGAGGCTTGAAGAGAGCTTCGCGGATCGAGGAGACTGACGTCGTGCGTCGAGACCTTTCAAAGAATGAAGTCGAGCGCCTCTTCGTGGGGGCGGTCGATGGCGCATTGGCCGAGCCCGAGGCGAAGGAATTCGACGCCGAGCTGGCCGCCAACCCCGAGCTCAAGGCGAAGTTCGCCAAGTACCAGCGCGCCATCTCGCTGCTGAAGGAAGCGCCGAAGGAGAAGGCACCCGACGCGCTGGCTTCGATGATCCTGCGGCGTACGCGCCGGCGCCGTTTCCAGCTGCGCACGCGTGACCTTCAGAACGCGTACTTCCCCTTCCCCGCAGAAGTGGTCGTACCGATGATCATCGCCGTGCTGGTGGCGATGTTCATGCTGCTGTCTTCGCCCTGACGCGGCTGTCATGTGCGCGCGGGAGACCGCGCAGCGCACCGCTCGAATCCCGCGTTTTCGCGGGTCGCGACTGGCACTACG
>VFKJ01000817.1 GCA_009885595.1 Myxococcales bacterium
CAAGCGGGTGTTGCCCGAGCTGCGGCTCGGCGTCGGGCTCACCTTCTAAGGCTTCACGCTCTGCCAGGTCGGCGCGCCGCTCACGAACGCCTGCACCCAGGAGAGCAGGCTCGTGTTCTGCGGTCCCTGCAGCGTCTGCAGGTCGCCGAACATCACGTGGCTGCTGCCCGCGACGATGAAGTACTTCGCGTTCGCCGTGGGGTCGTAGGCGCTGGTCGCGAGGCTGAGCGTGAGCTGCTCGTAGGTCGGCCCGTCGTAGCCCGCGAACTGCCGCAGCGTGCTGTCCTGCGTGTACGCCAGCAGCCCGAAGCGCCGCGAAGGCGCGCTGTCATGCAGGTACTTCGGGAAGAGCGAGAGGTTGGTGTCGCAGCCGGGGCAGCCCGCGATCGAGGGGAGATTCCACGCCGCCCGCCACTCGGTGAACAGCGTGCCTGACGGGTTCACGAACTGACCGCAGTCGGCCAGCATGTGGACCTCTGCGGTGGGCCAGACGGCCGCGACGCGCTGGTAGTTGAGCTGCGCTCCGAAGGCGCCGGCGCTCGCGCCTGAGAGGAACACCCGGGTGGCATCGGGGAAGGTGTCGTGCAGGCGCACCAGGAAGGCGTCGAGGTTCTTCGCGCCCTTGTGGTGCACCGTCCTCGCGGGGACCTGCGTGCCCACCGCCGGGTAGTTCATGACGTTGTCGCCCGCGTGCACGTCGCCCGTGCAGTACGGCACGAAGACGTAGCTCATGTCCTTGAACGGGTTCGTCGGCTCCGCGCGGTTGAAGGGCGGTGCGCGCGTCGTGGTGTCTGCGCCGAAGCTGGCTTCGCCGTAACCGGTGGTGATGTTCGAGGCCGCGAAGGCGCAGGTGAGCGCGTTCCAGCAGGCGCCTCCTCCCATCAGGAAGATGAAGACGTCCTTCGAGCGGTTGGTGGTGTTGACGCCGATGCCCGTGGGCGCGCCGTTGCCGCACGCGCTGTCGGGAAAGCCGGCCCAGGTCCACGTCTCCACGGGCGCGACGATCGGCATGCCCGCGTCGAAGGGCACGCCGGCGTCGACGACCGCCTGTACGAGCACGCAGCGCTTCTCGGTGCAGACCTGGCCACCGCTGCAGAGGTTGCAGTTGAGCGCGCCCGAGCCGCAGGCTTGATCGGTGGTGCCGTCCTGGCACTGACCGTCCGTGTCACAGCAGCCGGCGCAGTTGACGATGGAGCACTGGGCAGGGGTGGAGGAACAGCCCCCGAACAGCAGGAGCGCGGCGAGGACGATCAAGGTGTGATGCACGGCGAACTCCGGCTAACGGGCGAGGGACCTTGTCGTTGTTTCGGTGAGGTCGTCAACTTTGGTCAGGCGGGCGGTGCGCTTGCGTCTCGCAGCCACTTTGAGGAGAGCGACGATGTCCATCAGTCCCCAGCAGGCCAAGCGCGTGGTGGCGCTCAGCGACGAGGCGCTGCTGCTCGAGTGCGAAGAGCAGTTCTTCATCGCCTCGGGCCCCGGCGGCCAGCACCGCAACAAGACCGAGACCGGCGTGCGGCTGATTCACAAGCCCACCGGCTTCACCGTCACCGCCACCGAGCGCAGGAGCCAACTGCAGAACCGCGGCGCCGCCCTGGAGCGACTGAGAGCCGCGTTCGTGAAGATGTCGTACGTGCCGGAGAAGCGCATCGCCACCAAGCCCTCTCGTGGCTCGAAGCGCCGCCGGCTGGAAGGGAAACGCATCAACTCCGAGAAGAAGGCCGGGCGGCGCGGCGACTGGTGAGTGAAAGGCGTTCTTCCCCTCTCCCCGACCCTCTCCCCCGCGGGGGGAGAGGGAGTTACCTGAGCTTCTTCTCGAGCAGCTCGTTGATCACCTGGGGGTTGCCCTTGCCCCTCATCGCCTTCATCAC
>VFKJ01000951.1 GCA_009885595.1 Myxococcales bacterium
ACTTCGTCGACATCGTGTGGATCTTCCTCTTCCCGCTTCTCTACATCGCCAAGTGAGCCGCCATGTCTGACACCTCGACTCATGACGCCGCCCACGCCGGCGGACACACGACGCACCATTACAACTACGTGAAGATCTGGGGGATCCTGGTGGTCCTCCTGGTGCTCTCCGTGCTCGGCCCCATGCTGGGCCACCCGATGGTCAAGTACGTCAGCGCGTTCGGCATCGCCTTCGTGAAGGCGTTCCTGGTCATCAAGTACTTCATGCACCTCACGGTGGAGAAGCGGTACATCGGCTTCCTCCTGCTCGCGATGCTGGCGTTCATGCTGGTGTTCGTGGCCGGGGTCTCGCCCGACGTGATGAAGCACGAAGGTCAGCGCTGGGTGAACACCGCCGCGCAGGACGAGGTCAAGCGCGGCCTGGCTGAAGACGCCGCCGGCGGCGAACACCCGGCCTCCCCGCACTGATGCTCGAGGTCGCTGCCAGCGGAGCACCGATGCGCGCCCGACGCCCGGTCGTCTCGAGCGCGATCTTGGGCACGCTCATCTTCGTGGTGGCCGAGGTGATGTTCTTCTCGGGCGCCATCTCGGCCTTCACCATCAGCCGCAACTCGGCGCCTCCGGGCACCTGGCCGATGCTGGGCCAGCCGCGGCTGCCCGCCGAGGCGACCGCGCTCAACACGGTCCTGCTGCTGCTCTCGGGCGTGGTGCTGCTGTGGGCGAACCGGCTCTACCGGAAGAGCTCGCCCAGCGCACACTGGGTGACGCTGGGGGCGTGGTCGTTCGGCGCGGCCTTCGTGGCGCTGCAGGCCCTGGAATGGATGCGCCTGCTCTCGCAGGGCCTCACGCTCACCTCGAGCGCGCTCGGCGGCTTCTTTCACCTGATCGTCGGCGCGCACGCCGTGCACGCGATGGTGGCGCTGGTGGTGCTGGGCCTCGCCTGGGTGCAGATGGCGCGCGGCAAGGTGCACAGCGGCACCTTCTTCGGCGCCCAGACCTTCTGGTACTTCGTGGTGCTGATGTGGCCGGTCATCTACGCGCGGGTGTACTTCTAGATGAACACCCTCGTGCTCGCCTGTGCGGTGTGTGGAGCGGGCGTCGACGACCCCGGCAGCGCCAGCTACGTGTGGATGTCGGTGATCATCTCGCTGTTGCCGCTGCTGATGCTCGGCGGAATCCTGGCGTGGGTGGTGAGCAGCGTGCGCGCCGCCGAGAAGAAGGACGCTGAAGCCGCGCCCCGGAGTGAACCCTGACGGACGCGCAGTCGAAGCCGCCTTTCTGGAAGAACCCCTATCTCATCGGGTTTCTGATCGGCGCCGCCTTCCTCACGGTGTTGCCGCTGATGCAGCGGCAGTTCCTGAAAGCGCCGCCGCCCATTCGCCAGCTCACCTCGTGGGAGTTGCCTTCGCTGGGTGGGGGAACCATCTCCAGTGAAGCGTTCGCCGGGAAGACCGTGCTCGCCACCACCGAGACCGGGCCGTGCGACGCGGCGTGCGTCGAGCGGCAGAAGACCTTCGGCCTCGCGGTGCACCACGTCGACGATCTCGGCGGCAAGGTGGTGCTGCTCACCCTGGTCGATGACGAAGCGCGCGAAGGGCTGGCCCCGGTGATCGCCGCTGCCACCCCCGCCTGGCGTTTCGGTGGGGGCAGCGCCGCGCAGCTCGAGCCTGTGTTGAGCCAGCTGCAGCTGGGGCTCGATCAGTTCCTCGAGCCGCCGAGCGCGAACTTCGCCAAGGCGCACGTGATCGTGCTCATCGATCAGAACAACGCCGTGCGCGGCTACTGGATGCACGACGGGGCAGGGCGGGGCAACTCCATCAACGCCGCCCGGCTGCTCGCCAAGCACGGTCCGACCCCGTAAGGCACGCCGTATCGGCGGGGGCGCCCACCGTCCTTTCCGCGCGCGATCTCGAGCGCGCCCTCGACTCAGCTCCCTCCCTGACCCGCCTGCTCATTTCTTCGTCATCGCGATGCGCAGCGACATCGCGCTCTTGATGACCAGCGGCTTCTTCGTGCTGTTCGGCACCTCGGCCTCCATGTGGCCCTTGAGGTCGAAGGCTGCCCGCCAGGCGCCCGGGGCGATGGTCACCGTGCCGGTGAAGGGGAAGTCGAGCGCGTCGTCGCGGAAGGGGTAGCGCAGCGTGAAGCGCACCGCGTACTTCGTGCCGTCGGCCCCCAGGCAGGTCGCCGAAGCGTCCTTCACCGACTCCTCTCCGTCACGCTCGAGCAGGAGCCGCGAGGTGTATCGGGCGACGGCCTTCACCACCGCCTCGGCCGTGGCGTCGGTGCAGGGCGCGCCCGACTTCGCGGCGAGGACCACGGGGTCCGGCCGGAGCAACGTACCGATGGCGCTGCGGAAGACGCCGACCTCGCGGTTGGGGCCCTCCGGGTCCGCCAGGCTGGAGGCCATGACCTCATTCAGCTTCCAGGTCGTGCGGGTTCCCTTCGGCGTGATGTCCTTGAGCACCGCTTCGCCGTAGTTGCTCTCGACCTCGTAGGTGTGCGCGCGAATGGGCGCAGGCCCGGCCTTCACGGTGACCTTGAGCTTCTTCGGGGCCTCCTCGCCGGCCTCGAGGACCTTGATCTCGAACTGCGACCTCTCGAGGTGCGGTGAGACGGTGACGGAGACGCCCGCGGGTGCGCCCTTCACCTTGATGCTGCGGCTGTCGTCGAAGGACCAGGACCACTGCGAGTCGGCGGCCGGCGCGGCCGAGAGGGCGAGGAGCACCGCGAGCGGGAGAGCCATGCGCAGAGTGTGTCACCCCCGCTCCGACTGATCAGCGCTTCTTGCCTCCCAGGAAGAACCCCGCCGACCATCCACCGCGCGGCGGCACTGGATGCACGAGAGCTCTCCGGTCACCTCCAGAAGCCCAGGCCTGCCACGACGCCGAAGGTCTGGTACCAGGGCAGCTCGATGCTCGAGGTGCGCGGGCCGATGGCGGTCCTCCGCACGGAATAGCGGAGCTTCAGGGTGAGCTCGAGGGCGCCGAGCCGGCGCGTGTAGCCCGCTTCCCCGCCGACCTCGTGCCCCAGGCCGCTCTCGCGCACCGAGCTCCCCAGCGCGATTACCTCGCTCCAGACCGCGAGCAACCCGTAGCTCGCGCCGAGGTGGAGCCGGTTGTTCCCGTCTCTCCACGGTGAGGCGAGCAGCGACAGCTCGATCGGCATCAGCGTCTGGTTGTCGAGCGCCGCCAGGTCGAGCCCACCCGCGGGCGGCGCGAAGGTGACGGCGCTGCGCGAGGTGTGCTGCTCGAAGGCCAGGCCCAGGCTCACCCCGAGCGGCACCGCACCCAGCCAGCGGGCGACGCGCAGCTCTGCTCTTCCGCCGACGCCCAGGC